>NZ_JAPWCC010000022.1:0-36791 GCF_041433735.1 Gemella sp. 20925_1_85
GTACTTCTACAAATATTTAAACAAACTATATTAAAATAATTTAGTTTATGGTATAATTAATGTTGGGAAATAATCTTTTCATTTTATTCTTAATTATTAAATTATAAAAAGGAGGAGAAAGGTGGCAAGGATATCTAAACAAGATATTGATTATATTTTTGATAATATTGATATAGTCAGTCTAGTTAGTGAATACGTCAAATTAGAAAAAAGAGGACAAAACTACTTAGGATTATGTCCATTTCACAATGAGAAAACTCCATCTTTTACTGTTTCTCCTGAGAAAAAAATAGCCCATTGTTTTGGATGTGGTAAAGGTGGAAATATATTTCAGTTTGTATCGCTGATAGAAAATATTACATACAATCAAGCAATCGCTAAACTAGGAACAAGGTTAGGACTAGATATAGAGTCAAATGATAATAAAGAAGCTAGTTACGATTTAAACAATGAATTGGATATAATGTACTATGGGCACAGACTTTTAGCGGATTATTATAATTATATTCTACTAAATACAAAAGAAGCGGAAGATGCACTTAAATATTTATTAGATAGGGGACTAAGTGAAGATGTTATTAAACATTTTAATCTTGGCTATGCTCCTCGAGATAATAATATTGCTTTAAACTTTTTTAATTCGAATAAGATTAATTTGGATTTAATGGTTGAAGCGGGATTACTAGGAAAAAATGATAATGGAGATTATTATGATGTCTTTAAAGATAGAGTAATGTTCCCTATAAAAAATAACCAAAATCAAGTTGTAGCATTTTCAGGAAGAACGATGTCTTCGGATAAGAGTGTTCCAAAATACTACAATACGCATGAGACGAAAATTTTTGAAAAAAGAACAGTTTTATACAATTATTCAGATGCGCGTTCATTTATAGCTAAAGAAAATGAAGTGATTTTATGTGAAGGATATATGGATGTTATTAAAGCTCATCAAAATGGTATGAAGAATGCTGTTGCATTGATGGGTACAAACATAGATAATAATAAATTAAAAGAGGTTTTATCACTTGTAAAAAAAATAACACTAAGTTTAGATAATGATGAAGCGGGTTCAAAAGCTCAGATAGAGATTGGAAACAGAATTATTCAAACAACAGACAATGTCTATAAGCTGAAATTTTCAGGTGCGAAGGATTTAGATGAATTTTTAACTGAAAAAAATACTAAAAATCCTGATTTTGATGTTGAAAATTATTTAAGAAATAATAAAGAACACTTTATTAACTATAAAATTGAATATTGTAAAAATGATTCTAAATCAAATATAGAACAACGTATCAAATATAAAAATGAAATACTTGTTAATATTGCCTATGTAGAAGATGAATCATTAAAATATATATTGCTTACTAATTTGTCTGAGGAGTTCGGAATCGAACGACAAGTTCTTCTTAAAGAATTAGGTAAGGTGAATGTGAAAAGGAAGAAAGCAGCAGTAGAGTGGGTGGCGCCGACAAACCCAGAACTGTTGTTTAGAACAACAACTTACGACAAGAAAATGTGTAAATTATTTAAATACTTTTTTGTCGATAGATCATTATTTGTAGAAAAATATAATGACTTAGAAAAATGTCAATTTCCTCAAGACGCTTTTGTAAACTTAATGGATTATTTGGTAATATATTATAATAACAATTTAGAATTCCATATCCATAAATTTATTCACAGTATTGATGATGATGAAGTAGTACGGCTTGCAACATACATAGATGAAACAGATTTTCTAATTGAAGAAAATCCAACAGTTGATGTTGTAGGTGATTATATAAGCTATTTTTCAAATAATGAAATGACATTAAAAGAAATAAAAGAAAGACTTAGAGTGGCTATTCAAGAAATGGATACTGAAGCTCAAAAAGAATTACTATTAAAGTTAAAAAAATATAAGAAATAGAGGAGAAGAACATGGCTAAGAAAGTAAAAGATTTTGAAACAATTAAAAAAGAATTGTTAGAAAAAGGTAAAAAGCAAGGTGAGTTAACTCAAGAAGAAATCCTAGATGCTTTATCAAAATTAGATATTTCTTCAGAAGCGATGGATGATTTCTATGAAGAATTAAATAATGAAGATATTATTTTAATTAATGCTAATCACGAAGAAGAAGAGGAAGAAGAGTTAGACTTAGAAGATTTATCTGTTCCAGCAGGAATTAGAACTAATGACCCTGTAAGAATGTACTTAAAAGAAATCGGGAAAGTACCTCTATTATCAAAAGAGAAAGAACTAGAACTTTCTAAAATTATTGAAACAGGAACTGAAGAAGAAAAAGAACAAGCTAAAAAAGATTTAGCTGAAGCTAACTTACGTCTTGTTGTAAGTATTGCTAAACGTTATGTTGGACGTGGAATGTTATTCTTAGACTTAATCCAAGAAGGTAACATGGGATTAATCAAAGCAGTAGAAAAATTCGACTACTCTAAAGGATTCAAATTCTCAACATATGCTACTTGGTGGATTCGTCAAGCAATCACTCGTGCTATCGCAGACCAAGCTAGAACTATCCGTATCCCAGTTCATATGGTTGAAACTATTAACCGTCTAATTCGTATTCAAAGACAATTACTTCAAGACCTAGGTCGTGAACCAAAGCCTGAAGAAATCGCTAAGAAAATGAATATGACTCCGGAGAAAGTTCGTGAGATCTTAAAAATAGCTCAAGAGCCAGTTTCATTAGAAACACCAATCGGTGAAGAGGATGATTCACATTTAGGAGACTTTATTGAAGATAAAGAAGCACAATCTCCAGTGGAGCATGCTGCAAATGAACTTCTGAAAGAACAACTAGAAGAGATACTAGAAACACTTACTGACCGTGAAGAAAACGTACTAAAATTACGTTTTGGTCTGAAAGATGGTAAGACTCATACTCTAGAAGAAGTAGGTAGTGCGTTTGGGGTAACTCGTGAACGTATTCGTCAAATTGAAGCAAAAGCTATCAGAAAATTAAAACACCCATCTAAGCTTAATAAACTAAAAGGCTTCATGGAATAATTACAAAGACTTAAGTAGAATAGAGTTAAATGCAAAAAATCAAGGTTAAAAATTTTTAACCTTGATTTTTTAATAGTGTATAAATATATCACCATGTTCATTTGCTGGTCTGAATAATGTTACTATGAAAGAAAAAACCGCAATAATTGATGGAATGAAAGTCCAACAAAATAGTAAGCACAGTATTCCTTTAAAGTTTTTTCCGATGTAGAAATATTGAATTCCAAAATGTCCTAAAAAGAAAATGATTAATAGGTACACTACTTTATTAACATATCTACCAGGGATATAGCCACGATTATTAGTAGGGTCATAATAGTATTTAGTCATTAGTTGACCTCCATATGGATTATTTAAGGATAATAATACCATAAAATATTATACTATTCAATAGTGAAGAGTCTGAGTAAAATGAAAATTAATCGCATATAGAATTTATTTCCATTATATAAATAAAAAGTACCTAGCTTTATAGGTAAACTAGGTACATAAAAATTAACGTTTTGTTTTAAGGTTTTCTTTCCAATCTTGAAGACCATTTTTTAGCATATAAACGTTTGTATAACCATTCTTTTTAAGAGTTAAAGCAGCACGAGGAGCTAAAGTTCCGTTTTTATCACATAGATAAATAGGTTGGTCTTTTCTTAAAGATGTATATAAGAAATTGAATTGAGAAGAAGGCATATTACGAGCACCGTTAATGTGAGCGTATTTGAAATCTTCTTTCTCTCTTACGTCGATTAATTGAACTTTTCTAAGATTTTTTCTAAATTCTTCATAAGGAAGTTTCGTCACAGCGCCTTTTAATCTGAAGTAATTAAATAGTCCTACTGCTCCTAAAACAACCACTAAAACTATTGTTGATAGTAAAAATGATGACATAATGAACTCCTTTTTATTATAATATCTGTAAGTGAATTATATCATAATTTGAAAATTTGTTCAACATTGATTATAATTAGTATGAATGCTAAAAATATGAAATTAATTAATTGGAGAAAAAATGATAACATCAGCAAGTAATAAAAGAATAAAAGATATTCAAAAATTAAAAGAGAATAAAAATATAAAAAAATACGGTAGATATTTAGTGGAAGGGAAGCACCTTGTAGAAGAAGCGTTAGAAGCAAAAGTAGTAGAGGAAATAGTATTTTCTGAGAGTTTTGATGACTACAATATAGTTGATTCTTTCACAGGTAATTTAATAAAAGTCACTGATAGTGTCATGAAGAATATATCTGATACGATAACTACGCAAGGAATTATAGCTGTATGTCGTATTGATAAAAAAGAATTAGATATTAACAATTATAGTAAAGTTCTAATCTTAGATAAGATTCAAGATCCAGGAAACTTAGGAACAATAATCAGAACAGCCGATGCCTTCAATTTTGACTGCATTATTCTTGGTAAAGGAACGACAAGTTTATATGGTCAAAAAGTTATTCGAAGTACACAAGGTAGCAACTTTCACATAGATTGTTTTGATAATATAGATTTAGTTGAGTTAATTGATAAAATGAGTAATTTCAATATTTTCGCTACTAGTCTAAAAGCGGATAAATATATAGAACAATTAGATAATATTTCAGGAAAAGTTGCAGTTGTCTTTGGAAATGAAGGCGCGGGAGTTAGTGAAGAAATATTGTCAAAAGTAAATAATCTACTTAAAATCGCTATGCCTGGACGAGCAGAGAGTTTAAATGTCTCTATAGCCGCGGGTATTGTGATGCACTATATTTCTACTAATTTAAAATAATAAATTTACTATTTTTTATAAGTGTGGTATTATGGTAAATGTGAAAATAAAGAGAGAGGTGAAATCTAATGTTAAAAATTATAGCAGTAGATAAAAAAGGAGATATCCTTACTGATGTTAGTTTAGAAAGACTTAAAGAGCAAGACATAGCGTGGTATTGGGTTGATTTTGATACTCCTACACGTAGTGAAATTAACTTGCTAACAACTTTCTTCAAGTTCCACGAACTTTTAATTGAAGACTGTTTAACGCTTTTACAAAGACCAAAAATTGAAATTACAAGACAACAAATTTTCTTAGTATCTCATGTATTAAAAAATATAGATGATGACTACGAAACTCTAAATATGTTTGTTGGGAAAAATTATATTGTAACGTTCCACCTCTCACACATACGTTATGTAAATAAAATCGTTCCAAAAATATTACAACGTGGTGCAGAATATTCACCATTACATGTTATGCACATGCTTGTATCAGAAATAGTAGAGGGATATATTCCTATTATTTCAAAAATTGAAAATCGTCTTGATGAAATTGAGGAAACAGATTCATATACTTCTGGAAGTAAGATTATGGATGAGGTATTTGATCTTCGAAGTGATCTGTTAAAACTTCGTCGTGGGTTACTACCAATGCGTGAGCTTATTCATAGATTCTTAGTTTCACGTCGTGTAGAAATGACAGATAATGATAGAAAATATTTCCACGATATTTATGATGATCTTGTTCAACAAACTGAGATAATCGAAGCAAACCGTGAGTTAGCCAGTGATATCCGTGAGAACTTTATGACATATAACTCACTTAAATCTAACAATATCATGATGACACTTACCGTTATTTCTACTATTTTCTTACCATTAACCTTCATAGTAGGGTGGTACGGTATGAACTTTAAATATATGCCAGAATTAGAATGGCAATATGGCTATTATATTGTTGTTGCAATTATGTTAGGTATTACGTTCGGTATGTTGTGGTTCTTCAAGAAAAAAGGATGGCTTGATATGTTTAAATAACATTATCAAGTAGGTTGAAATAATGAATGTTTTTAAATTAATGATCTTATTTTTTATGATATTACTTGCGAATTTTTCAATGATACGAATAGATTTTGGAAAATTTTTCAAGAAAAATAGTACAAGAGAAATTAAGGTATTTGTGATTTTAGTTTCTTTTGCACTAGGATATCTTGGATATATAACAATTATTAAAATTTATGAATTATCGTTAAATTTTTTAAAATGATTTAGTTGAATTGTTTAAATGATTTAACAGAAAGGAAATTGTATGGATAAAGAATTAGAAAAAAATAAAAAAGAAACAAGAATTGAAAAGTCACGTGAAGATAAGCTATTAGCTTTTATCGGAGGGAAATTCATAATCTATATACTATTAATAGTTATTTTATTAGGTATAGCTATTTATCTTTATACAGAAATATCATATATTTTTACACCGATAAATACGATAGTTTCGAGCATAATTACACCAATAATAGTCGCATATGTATTTTATTACATGTTAAATCCATTGGTGAACTTATTCGAGAAGAGAATGTCTAGGTTTATTGCTAGTTTGCTTGCTATATTCGTTGGTATAATTACTATACTTATTGTAATTGTAGGAGTAGTTCCTATTATTGTGGAACAAACGCAGAATTTAATAACTGCATTGCCAAGATATATTGAGGTAGTGAAAGGATATTTGGAGACATATTCTGATAATGCATACGTGCAAGTAGTTGTGGAATATGTCAATAATAACCTTAATGTTTCTAAAATTAGTGAAAAACTAGTTAGCGTAGCTACATCTATTGCACAAGGGGTAGTATCATCTATTTCTTCTACTGCATCAGTTTTAGTTACCATGCCATTTGTGTTATTCTTCTTATTAAAAGATGCATCTCACTTTAACAAGTTTGTAATCAGTCTACTACCAAAAAAATTGGAACAACCTGTTGCTGAAACAATTGATGAAATTGATGATAAAGTAGGATCTTATATCCAAGGACAGATGTTAGTTTCTTTATGTATAGGAGTAATGTTATTTATAGGTTATAACATTATAGGATTACATTATGCATTTTCATTAGCTACTATAGCTGCATTTTTAAGTATCGTACCTTACCTTGGGCCAGTTATTGCAATAACACCAGCTATGTTAGTTGCAGCTTCAACAAGTTGGATAATGGTACTTAAAATGCTAGTGGTATGGGGAATCGTGCAGTTCTTAGAAGGAAATATAATTTCTCCTAATATAATGGGAAGAAGTATGAATATGCATCCTCTTACAGTAATTTTTGTTATTCTTATCGGAGTGAATATAGCAGGAGTTGTTGGCGCAATTTTAGGAATACCTGTTTATTCTATTCTGAAAGTATTAGTAGGAAAATTATTACTTTCAATTAGAGATAGATATAATAAATTTTATGGATAAAATTAGAGCTGCTGACCCAAAAGTACTAGATTTTAAAAAAAGTTTACATAAAAACTCATAGACGCAGTGGTTTATTGATATCTAAAATCGCTTTAGAAAAGCTTTTTAGATATCTAATGAACTGTGCGGGGGTGACTCGACAAAATCGATTTCTACGAAATCACGATTTTTGAGTCACTCCTTTTTTTGTAGTTATTTTCTTTGAAAATTTATTGAGTTTTATCGGAGTACAAAAAATGTTTTAACAAAAATTAGAATTTTAAACTTTTGTAAGTGTTTTTTGTCTTATTACTTTATAAATTACTGCTTACATGCTATAATAATATAGTTAAATATAAGTAAGTTGAGGTTTGATAATATGAGTATGATGAAAAAATTCAATAATCTTTTTGTTGGAGAAGAGGATTTTGAAGAAGAAGTAGTAGAAAAAAATGAAGTAAGACAAGAACAGCCTAAGCCAAGACCGGTGAAAAAGGAGAATCCAGTGGTAAGTAAACAGAATGTACAAAGTCAACCCGTAGGAAGAACTAATAATGTAATATTAACTGAACCATTAGTATTTGCGGATAGCAAAGATATTGTAGATGATATTAAACGCAATAAAGTAGTAATTATCAACTTAAGTAAGTTGGATATTGAGACTTCAGATAGACTTCTAGATTTTATTTCTGGAGGAATTTATGCATTAGGTGCTAGATTAAAAACTATTGGGGAAGATATTTACCTATGTGTTCCTAATGGTGTTGAAGTTTCAGGAGACTTTTACGAAGGAGAGTATTAATATTGTTAAATATAACAGAGTATTTTTGGGTATATAAGTTCGTAAAATATTTATTTAATTTCTATGAATACAGTATGTTAGCGTATATTTTAACTTCATGGTTTCCTCAAATTAAAAATAATTTTATTGTAGAATTTCTAGAGGCGATTTGTGAACCATATCTAAAAATTTTTAGAAAAATCATTCCACCATTTGGAATGTTAGATATATCACCAATAGCTGCTCTTGTAGTACTTAGTGTTATAGAAAACCTAATAATAATGTTATTATTTAAGTTATCTTAATGCTATGAAGAAGATAAATTTTTTACAGCAAGCGTCTGCTGAACAAAGAGAAGTAGTAGAAAAATTACTGCAAAGTATTAGTTTTGTAGAAAATCGCAACACCGTTACAAAATTTTTAACGAATTTTGAACAAATTATTCTTAGTCAAATAGTAGCGTATAACTATAGTGATTTTAAAGTTGAATTTTTTGGCGGTTTTGATGATGCTGAAAGAAAAAAAGCTAAGATTATTTCTAATGAATATTATGACGTAGATTATGATATTGTTTGTTTAAAAGCAAAGTTTAATAATAAATTTAATAAAGTAGAACATAGAAATATTCTAGGAGCAGTTCATAATCTTGGAATTAATTTTAATAGATTTGGGGACATAATTGTTTTAGGAAATGAGGTTTATATTTTTGTCGATGATGAAATTGCTGATTACATAGCGATGGAATTTACTAAAGCAGGAAGAGTAAATCTTGATTTTCAAAGAGTTGATCTCACAGAAGTAAAAATCGAAAAAAAATATGAAGACTTTGAAATAGTAAGTTCATCGTTTCGAATAGATTCTATAGTAGCTAAGATTACAAATAAGTCTCGTAGTAAGGTAAAAGAATTTTTAGAACAAGATTTTATTAAACTAAATCATGCAATTCTAAGAAATGGAGAGAAGACTTGCACACCAGAAGATATAATATCTATAAGAAAGTATGGTAGATATGTAGTTAAGAGCTACACTCAGAATAAAAAAAGTTTAAAATATAGAATAACAATTTCAAAATTAGTTTAAAAGTAGCTGGTAATAATAAGCCAGCTATTTTTTTATTATTTTTTTTCTAATTATGAGCGTTTTCATTTTTATTATTTTGTTATTGTGCTATACTCTTTGATATAAAATAAAATATATACAAATATGAGGTAGATAAAATGAAAAAAATATTATTAACTATTTTTTCTTTTCTATTGGTATTTTCTTTAATTGGTTGTTCTCAAAAAAGTACAACAAAAGAAGAAAAAGTGTTGAAATTAGGTGTAGTGCCTAGTAGTAATAGCGAAAAGCTAGTAGATGACCTGACGCCGTTTGCTAAAGCATTGGGTGATAAATTGGGTATGAAAGTAGAAGTATTTACAGCAAGTAGCTATATAGGGGTTATAGAAGGAATAGGTAGTGGGAGTGTAGACTTTGGACTAGTTCCACCATTTTCAGCTGTCCTTTCTAATAAACAAAGTAATACAAAAAATCTTCTTGTAGGTAGAAGTACAAGTGGTAAACCAGGTTACTTTGCAGAAGTCTTTGTAAGAAAAGATTCTGATATAAAAAGTATTGCTGATCTAAAAGGTAAGAAAATTGCTTTTGTTGATCCATCTTCAGCTTCAGGTTACATTTATGCAGGTGCAATGCTAAAAGATGCTGGTATTGATTTAGAAAAAGATATTCAATATCAATTTAGTGGAGGACATGATAAAAGTTTACAATTATTACTAAATAAAGATGTAGATGCAGTAGCTAGCTATGAAAATGTAATAAGAAAATATACTAAAGAATTTCCTACATTAAAAGAAGATGTTAAAGTAATTGCTAAGAGTGAATTGATTCCAGGTGTAACAGTAGTAGCATCTAATAATCTTGATGAGGAAACTCAGAAAAAAGTAAAACAAGCTTTACTTGAGATTCAAAATGATAAAGAAACAATTCAAATATTAACAAATTTATTTAGCATTACAGGATTTGAAGAACCAAATAATGATGCATATAAAGCTATTGAAAAAATCTCTGAAAAAATGAATATTGACTTAAATAAAGTTAAATAAAAGGGATATTTCATATAGAGATTAAATATACAAAAACAGCTATAATATGCTAAAAATCAACGTTTGTTAAGTAAATAATATTATAAAATTGAAAATAATAAAAAAAGTTATACAAAAGTATTGACATTATGTTAATACTTTTGTATAATAAATATTGTTCGTTAGGAGCACAAATATTTATCCACAGTAGCTCAGTTGGTAGTAGCATCTGACTGTTAATCAGAGGGTCGCAGGTTCGAGTCCTGCCTGTGGAGTTGGAGTAGTACTCAAGAGGCTGAAGAGGCGCCCCTGCTAAGGGTGTAGGTCGGGAAACCGGCGCGAGGGTTCAAATCCCTCCTGCTCCGTTTTTTTATTGGCCCGTTGGTCAAGTGGTTAAGACACCGCCCTTTCACGGCGGTAACACGGGTTCGAATCCCGTACGGGTCACCATTTGAATTAATACATTGAGAATAAGAGTTAGGTCCCGTGGTGTAGCGGTTATCACGCCTGCCTGTCACGCAGGAGATCGCGGGTTCGATTCCCGTCGGGACCGCCATTTTTGCCTTGATAGCTCAGTTGGTAGAGCAATGGATTGAAGCTCCATGTGTCGGCAGTTCGACTCTGTCTCAAGGCATTTTTTTATTTTAGCTTAATATTTTGGCGGCTGTGGCGAAGTGGTTAACGCATCGGATTGTGGTTCCGACATTCGGGGGTTCGATTCCCCTCAGCCGCCCCATTTTTTTGAATTAAAGTAGAGAAGTAGTGTAAGTTTACATTACTTCTTTTTTTATTTGTAAAACTACGATTCGTAATTGTTTACTTTTGTAAGCAAAATATTAGCATATTTATAAAAAGAGGAGTAAAATAGTATCTATAAAATATTAGGAGATTAAAATAATGGAAAAAACATTTGAACAACACTTAGAGAACTTTAAAGTAATTGATTCAAAAACTGCATTTGAAAAAATTGAATCAAAAGAAAAATTTGTACTATTTATCGGGAGATCTTCATGCCCATTTTGTAGAAAATTTATGCCGAAAATTAGTGAAGTAGTAGTAGCTAATAATGTAGAAGCATTCTTCCTTAACTCTGAAGATTTCTCAGATGCATCAGGTATTGAATCATTACGTGCAAAATACTCTGTAAGAACTGTACCAGGTTTATTAGTAGCTGAAGCAGGAGAAGTTAAAGTTGTATGTGATTCTAGTTTATCTGTTGAAGAAATTACAACTTTTATTAAGTAATGATAAAACTCGTCTATTTTATGTAGGCGAGTTTATTATTTTGTCTTTATAATTGAAACATTGTAATTAAATGAGTTAATCGTTGAAATAATAAGAAAAATGTAAAATCAAAATACTGAAAAATTCTATTTTAAATGATATAATAGTAATTATAAAATTTTACTAACCATATAGATTAGTATATTTTATAGTTCACTATAAAATAATGAGGTGATTGTGTGAAGAGTGAAAAGTTAGAAGTGAAAAATCTAATTTTTAATTATGGTTTAAAAAATATATTAAATGATATATCATTTGAAGTTCCAAAGGGTGATTTTGTAGCAATTGTAGGAAAAAGTGGTGCGGGAAAATCGACCTTACTGCGTTGTTTGAACTTGTTGAATAAACCTCAATCTGGAGAGATAAACATAGCAGGTGAAAACATATTACAGTTTAATAGATCAAGGTTAAAACTTATTAGAAGAGATATAGCTTTTATATTTCAAGATTATAATGTACTAGATAATTTATATACAGTTGAAAATGTTTTGACACCTTATTTAGTAAAAAAATCTGTCTTGGGTCTTTTATTAGGATATTCAAAAAAAGAATATAATGAAGGTGTTGATTTCTTAAAGCAAGTGGGCCTAGGAGATGAGGCTTTTAAAAAGTCTAAGTATTTATCAGGTGGTCAAAAACAAAGGGTTGCTATAGCTAAAGCGTTGGCACAAAATCCAAAGATTTTACTAGCGGATGAACCTGTAAGTAGCTTGGATGAAAAAAATACGACACTTATAATGGATACATTTAAAAAATTAAATGAAGAAAATGGAATAACAGTACTTATAAATCTTCACGATGTTAATCTTGCGAAAAAATATAGTACGAAGATTTTAGGGTTAAAGGACGGAAAAGTTTTATTTTATAAAGATTCTGAGAAGGTGACTAAAGATGAATTTGAAGAACTTTATAATTAAAAAATCTATAACGAAGTTAGCTACACTTACTTTTATTGTTTTGATTATTTTTATTGCATATAGCCAATATGATACAAAGACTTTTTCATTAGGATTTAAAAGGATACAGAATCTTCTGGGACGCATGTATCCTGTAGATTTTTCTATTTTACCTGAATTGAAACAACCGATTATAGAAACAATTAACATTGCTCTATTTTCATCAATATTAGCTTTATGCACAACGTTAATATTACTACCAATACTAACTAATGTACTATTTAAACTTAAGATAATTCCAAAAATATTTAGTGCGGTATTCTCTGTTTTCAGAACAATGCCATTTTTAATAATTGCTGCGATCTTAGTAAGTTTATTCAGTACTGGAGTATTTAGTGGTTTTGTGAGTATATATTTAATAAATATTCTAACATCCGCTAAGCTATTGAAAGAATATGCAGAGGAAGTCGAGCTTAAACAGCTAGAGGCTATGGAAGCGTTAGGAGCTTCAAAATTTATTATTTATAAAAATGCGATTTTATCTAATCTTAAGCCCCAAGTTATCTCAGTTTACTTTTTAACTTTGGAATCTAGTATACGTGGAGCAAGTGTTTTAGGATTAGTTGGAGCAGGTGGAATAGGTCAAAGATTATGGCAAGAGCTAAATCACTTAAGATATGATAGAGTTTCTATAATAATTATTACTCTTGTTATTTTAATCTTCGTAATTGATCTAGTAAGTTATTATTTTAGAAATTTACAAAATACCTCTCAATTAACTTTTGAAAAGTTTATGCTTAGAAGAAATCTAGTAAAATTTGGTATTCCTGCTGTTATAGTAGGAAGTATACTATATGTTACTAATTTCATTAACATATCACAAGAAAGATTTTTCATAGGTTTAAAACAGTTAAGTGTGCTAGCTAAAGGGATAATAAATCCTGATTTAGCATATGTTCCAAAAATGCTTAGCGAGCTGTTTATTAGTATTGAAATTGCATTTAGTGCTACGATTTTTGCTGCGGTGACAGCTATATTTACATCGTATTTATCATCGGTGAATCTTTTTGGTAAGTATAAAGCATTAGGTGTAAAAGTTTTTATCAATATCTTAAGAACATTTCCACCGATAATAGTGGCATTAATATTCTTTAGAGGTTTTGGGCCAGGTGCAATTAGCAGTTTCTTTGCATTATATATTTATACAGTTGGTGTTATGACAAAAATGTATAATGAGGTACTAGAAGGAATTAATAACAATGTATTACTAATGACAAAAAGTCTAGGACTTGGAAGCTTTATTAGTTATGTTAAAATTATATTTAATGGATACTTTCCTGAATTCGTTACTATAGTATTATATAGATTTGAATCAAATATCAAAAATTCAACAATTTTAGGTATGGTTGGTGCAGGTGGTATTGGACATTTGCTTGTAAATAATATAGAATATAGAAATTGGAATAGAATTTCAACATTATTAATTGGTTTATCGTTATCGATAATTATTATAGAAAATATCTCATACTTTATTAGAATGAGAGTAAAAAAATAATTAAAGAAAATATTAAAACAAGGAGAAATAGATGCGTCTAAAAGTAGGAAAAATTGTTAATACTCATTCTTTAAAAGGAGAGGTGAAAGTAATTTCATCAACTGACTTTGAAGAACAACGTTTTAAAAAGGGTAGTGAATTATTAATAACTAGAGGAAATCAAGTTGTTAAAGAAGTAGTCGTAGAAAGCTATAGAACACATAAAAATAATCTTCTAGTAAAATTTGTAGGGATTGATACAATTGAAGAAGCAGAAAAATTTAAAAATTTACAAATCAAAATTGATTCTGATAATATTGGAGAACTTGAAGAAAATGAGTTTTATTTCCATGAGATTATCGGATGCGAGGTATTTGAAGAAAATAATAAATCACTAGGTGAGGTAGTTGAGATCCTTACACCTGGTGCAAATGATGTATGGGTAATAAAAGCAGAAAATGGTAAAGAAATTTTAATACCTTACATTGAAGATGTTGTAAAAAAAATAGATGTTGCTAATAAAAGAATTGATATCGAAGTTATGGAAGGATTAATTGACTAATGAAGATTGATATATTAACGCTGTTCCCAGATATGTTTGATTCATTAAATCATTCAATCTTAGGAAAAGCAAAAGATAATAAGTTATTAGATATAAATATAGTCGATTATCGTAAATTTTCTGGAAATAAACATAACCAAGTAGATGATTATCCATTCGGTGGAGGTCAGGGGATGGTATTAAAACCAGAACCGATATTTAATGCTGTTGAAAGTTTAGATAAAACCGATAAAACACGAATAATTTTACTGTGTCCGCAAGGTGAAAGATTTAGTCAGAAAAAAGCTGAGGAGCTTTCTGAAGAAGAACACTTGATTTTCATCTGTGGTCACTATGAAGGTTATGATGAAAGAATTAGAGAGTACTTAGTAACAGATGAATTATCTATTGGTGATTTCATTTTGACAGGTGGAGAATTTGCTGCTATGACAATGGTCGATAGTATAGCACGTCTTGTTCCTGATGTTCTAGGAAAGGAAGAATCCCACAAGGATGATTCATTCTCGACTGGGTTACTAGAATATCCTCAATATACACGACCAAAGGACTATAAGGGAATGGTAGTTCCTGATGTGTTGACAAGTGGTCATCACAAAAATATAGAAACTTACAGAAAAAAAGAAAGTCTACGAAGAACGTTGACAAGACGACCAGATTTACTGGAAAACTATGAATTAAGTAAAGAAGAAGCCAAATTACTTGATGAAATAAAAAAAGAATTAAAAAATTAACATAAAATAAATGACATAACTGTATTTTTGATGTATAATATTAATATAGTATGTATTGTAAGCACAGGAGGATTAGAAGTAATGACAACTTCATTTGAGGAATTATTAAATAGCTCAGAAATGCTGAAAAAAGGAGATAAAGTAACTGGTACTGTATCAAAAATCGATAACGATAAAGTTTACGTTGATGTAGCAGGAGCACAATATGACTGCGTAATTTTACGTAACCAAATTACAAGAAAACCATTCGAAAACATTGAAGACGTATTATCAGTTGGTGACGAAGTAGAAGCTCAAGTAACAGGAATTAGAGCTGATCGTGAAAAAAGATCAGAAGATGTACCTGGTGTAATCTACTTATCACACAAAATTTTAGAAAATGCTGAATATAAAAAATTAATGGAATTATCATGGACTGGAATTATTGAAAAATTCGAAAATGGTGAATTAATTCAAGCAACAGTTTCTGGACAAACTAAAGGTGGATTATTAGCTGACGTAGAAGGATTACGTGCGTTCATTCCAGGTTCATATATTGATACTAAATTCAGAAAAGACTTATCAAAATTCGTAGGAAATGAATATACATTCAAAATCGAAGAAGTAGATAAATCTAAAAATAAAATTATCTTAAACAGACGCGTAATCTTAGAAGAAGAAAAAGCTAAAAAATTAGCTGAAGTTTATGGAAATATTAATGAAGGTGATGTTATCGAAGGTAAAGTTAGTCGTATCACTGACTTTGGAGCATTCGTTAACATCGGTGAAGTTGATGGACTATTACATATCTCAGAAATTTCTCACGCTCGTGTAGAAAAAGTTTCAGATGTGCTTTCAGTTGGAGATACTGTAAAAGTTGCAGTTATCGCTGTAGATAAAGAAAATGAAAAAGTTTCACTTTCAGCTAAAACTTTATTACCAACACAATGGGAAGTAGCTCGTGCTACAATTAAAGCTGGAGATGTATTAGAAGGTGTTGTTCGTAACACAACTGCATTTGGAGCATTTGTTGAAGTATTACCAGATGTTGAAGGATTAGTTCACATTTCTCAAATTTCTCACGAAAGAGTTACAAACGTAGAAGACGTTCTTAAAAAAGGTGATAAAGTAAACGTAAAAGTTTTAGAATTTGATTTCGAAAACGAAAGATTATCTTTATCAATCAAAGAACTTTTAGAAAAACCAGTTAAAGAAGAAGTTAAGGAAGAAGCTGAATATGATACTTCTTACTTAAAAGATGAAGATACTTCATTCAATCTAGGGGACAAATTTAAAGATATCGAACTTTAATTTGAAAAAATAAAGAAATAAAGGCAGTAGATAAGCTTGTCTATTGCTTTTATTTTTTAGGTAGAAATGAATAGTGAAGTTTAGTTGAAATATGGATTTTAACTAATGAACTTTGCTATTTTAGCAAAAAAATATTTAAAGATATGGAGGTAAAAACATGGCAAAACCAACAGTTGCAATAATAGGTAGACCAAACGTCGGTAAATCTACAATTTTCAATAAAATAATTGGTGATAGATTATCTATTGTAGAAGACGTGGCAGGTGTTACTCGTGATAGAATATACTCAAAAGCAGAATGGTTAAATTACTCATTCTTTATGATAGATACTGGAGGAATTGAATTAGAAGATACTCCTTTCCAAAAACAAATCAGAGCACAAGCTGAACTAGCAATCGACGAAGCAGATGTTATTATTTTCTTAACAAATGGTCGTGATGGAGTAACTAGTGATGATGAAGAAGTTGCTAGATTACTTTATAAAACTGATAAACCAGTTGTACTTGCAGTAAACAAAATTGATAACTTTGATATGAATCATATGATTTATGATTTCTATTCATTAGGATTTGGAGATCCATTCCCAATTTCTGGATCTCATGGACTAGGTATCGGTGATTTACTTGATGAAGTTTGTAAAAACTTTAAAGTTCTAGAAGAAGAGGAAGAAGATGACAAAATTAGATTCTCTCTTATCGGGCGTCCTAATGTTGGTAAATCTAGTTTGATTAATACAATTTTAGGTGAAGAACGTGTTATTGCATCTGATATCGCAGGTACTACACGTGATGCAATCGATACTGATTTCAAACACAACGGGGATGAATATGTAGTAATCGATACTGCTGGTATCAGAAAACGTGGTAAAGTATATGAAAGCTGTGAAAAGTATTCAGTACTTCGTTCTCTTAAAGCTATTGAACGTTCAGATGTCGTCTTAGTTGTTCTTAATGCTGAGGAAGGTATTATTGAACAAGACAAGAAAGTTGCAGGATATGCACACGAATCTGGAAAAGGTGTAATCATAGTTGTTAACAAATGGGATGCAATTGCTAAAGATGATAAGACAATGAAAGAATTCGACGAAAAAATTCGTGATAGTTTTGCTTACTTAGATTATGCTAAAATTATCTATGTTTCAGCGAAGACGAAACAACGTGTATTTAACATCTTCCCATTAATTAAAGAATCATATGAAAATAGACAACGTCGTATTCAAAGTTCAACACTTAATGAAATCGTTGTGGATGCTGTTTCTATGAACCCAACACCACAAGATAAAGGTAAGAGACTTAATATTTTCTATGCATCACAAGTTGCTATTAATCCACCGACATTTGTGTTCTTCGTGAATTATCCAGAACTTATGCACTTCTCTTATGAGAGATTTTTAGAAAATAGAATCCGTGATTCTTTCAATTTTGAAGGAACACCGATTAAACTAATAGCGAGACAAAGAAACTAATAGTTTAGAATATAAATTTATAGTACGATCTAGAAGTAAGTTAACTTTTGGATCGTATTTTTTTATTGAAAATTAAAGTATAAATTAGGTAATCTTATGAAAAATATTGAAAATATAATAAAAAATAATAAAAATAACTAAAATGAATTATCAATGGTAAAATTTAGTCGAAATACTAGCAAATAATTTTAGAACGTGGTATAATTCTTCTTATATACTTTACTAATTAGGAGGTAATCTATATGCCATTAGGATATTATGGAATGTCAGGAAGTTATATACTTTACTTTTTACTAATTATGCTGATTCCTTTATGGGCTCAATTTAAAGTAAAAAGAACATACGAAAGATATAAAAAAGTAAGAACAAAATCAGGATTAACTGGAAAAGAAGTTGCAGAAATTATAATGCAAGCAAATGGAATAACAGGTGTTAAAGTAGTAAGAGGTGAGGTTGAGTTATCAGACCACTACGATCCAACTAATAATATTGTAGTACTTTCACCCATAGTTCATGATCAACCGACAGTTGCATCAGTTGCGATTGCAGCCCACGAAATTGGTCACGTTATTCAAGATAAAGTAGCAGACTATAAACCGATGAGATGGAGACACTCATTAGTACCATTAGCTAATCTTGGAGGAAACTTATCAACAATTCTTATTATGGTAGGATTCTTATTAACAGGATTAATTGGTCAATTCGGTTATACAGTTGCTTGGGTTGGAGTAGGATTCATGCTATTTGCAGTACTATTCCAAGTAGTAACATTACCAGTTGAGTTTGATGCTTCAAAACGAGCATTAGAACAAGTGGTTGACTTAAACATTGTAGACGATCAAGAACACAGACATTGTCGTAAAGTTTTAACAGCAGCAGCTTTAACTTATGTTGCAGCAGCAGTTGTAGCTTTAATGGAGATGTTAAGATTCGTCTTCATATTACTAAACAGTAATAATAGAGATTAATAAATATTAGATTGTCAATGAAAATTGGCAATCTTTTTTTGTTAAAAAGATGCAATATTTTACAAGATATAAATTAAACTTTCAATTCAATTAAAGTGAAACGTGTTTCAGCAGAGCACTGAACTTATGTAAATAATAAAGCTGAATATCAAGCTAATATTTCTTTCATAATATCTATATTAGTGATATAATATTGTAAGACTATATAATGAAGAGGTAAAAAATGATTTACGGAATCGGTTGTGATATCGTCGATATTCATCGCTTTGAAAAATATGTCGATGATAAAAAACGACTTGAAAAATTATATACAGAAAATGAATTAAATGAATTTTATAAAATAACAAATCATAGAAGAAAAATGGAGTTTTTGGCTGGGCGTTTTGCTGTAAAGGAGGCTACTTCAAAAGCTTTAGGAGTAGGGATTTCTAAAGATTTTTCTTTTAATGATGTAGAAGTAAAAAAAGATGATAGAGGGAAACCTTATATTGAATACAAAGACTTTATTACACATTTAACGATAAGCCATACTGATTCAACGGTTGTGGCATTTGTTATTTTAGAGAAGGGGGACAAGATTAATGATTAATGATAGACCAACAGAATTAAGAGTAGACTTAGATGCGTTACTTAATAATTATAATAAGCTAACAGCACTTAATAATGAAAAAACTGGTATAGCAATAGTAAAAGCTGATTCTTATGGGTTAGGTGCAAGAGTAATCGCAGATCATCTATATAAAAATGGTGTTAGACATTTTGCCACTGCTACATTAGAAGAAGCATTGGAATTAAAAGATGTAGTTTTTGATAGTATGGTGCTTGTATTAGGAGTAACAAATCCCCAGAATGTAAAATATGCTGTAGAAAATAATGTATCATTAACATGTCCATCTAAAGTATGGCTAGAAAAGTGTCTAGAAGAGATGGACAGTATCGAAGGTAAATTAAAAATTCATGTTAAGATTGAAACGGGAATGGGAAGAATAGGTACTTCTGATAAAGAAGAATTAGTTGAAATCGATAAGCTACTTTTATCTGATAAAATTGATTTCGAAGGTATCTTTTCGCACTATTCTAATGCTGATGGTAGTGATAATAATTATGATGATTATCAAACTAAAAACTTCGATGAAAGAATAAAGCTATTTACCAATAAACCAAAATACATTCATATTGGAAATTCAGCTAGCACAGTAAAATATAGTGATAGAAAAGATCAGTATAATATGACTAGATTAGGGATTTCACTTTATGGATGCTATCCTAGTGAAAACATTGAAAAATTAGACAAAATTAAATTAGATCCAGTAGTTTCGTTAGTTAGTAAGATAACGCATGTTAAGAAATTTTTAAAAGGTGAAAAACTAGGGTATGGTGTTAGTTATGAAGCTAAACAAGATGAATATATTGCAACAGTTCCTATAGGTTATGCTGACGGTATTCTAAGGCGTGCTCAAGGGTTCAAAATTAAAGTAGGGTCAGAAGACTGTGAGATAGTAGGACGTGTTTGTATGGATCAACTTATGGTGCGTTGTAGTGAAAATATAAAAGTAGGAGACGACGTTCTATTTTTTGGAGAGAATAATGGCCAAAAAATATCAGTCGATGATTTTGCTACATTCCAAGATACAATAAGTTATGAAATATTCTGTTGTATAAATAAACGTGTTCCAAGAGTTTATTACAAAAATAAAATGGAGTTATAGTATGTACGAGAAAATTACAAAAAACTTAGCAACTAAGTTAAAAATACAAGATAAGTATATAGTAAATGTATTAAACTTACTAGAAGAAGGTAATACAATTGCTTTTATCGCAAGGTATAGAAAAGAATTAACAAATTCTCTAGATGAAGTTGCTATTAAACAAATTCAAGATGAATTTAATTATTTAAAATCACTTGAAGAAAGAAAAGAAGAAGTAATTAGATTAATTTCAGAAAAAGGTCTACTTACTGATGAGTTAAAAAAAGATATTTTAGCTCAAGAAAAATTACAAAGGGTAGAAGATTTATATCGTCCTTTTAAAGAGAAAAAACGTACTAAAGCCACGATAGCTAAAGAAAAAGGATTAGAGAAACTAGCTAACTATATTCTGAAACTTCCAAAATCATTAGAAGATTTGAATAAAGAAGCTGCAAAGTATATAAATGCAGAAAAAGAAGTTAATACGACTGAAGAAGCAATTAACTATGCATTAGATATTATCGCAGAGAATATTTCTGATAGTGCAAAATATCGTGAGTATGTACTTGAAAACACTAGAAAATTCGGTCAAATTACTTCAGCACTTAAAAAAGGTGGAGAAGAAAAAGACGAAAATTCTACTTATAAAAACTACTATGAGTTTGGAGAACAAATTTCAAAAATTGCTTCGCATAGAATTCTTGCTCTAAATAGAGCGGAAAAAGAAGGGATAATTCGTGTAAGTATCGAAAATGATAAAGATAGATTACACAATTATATACTACGTGGTTTAACAAAAAATCGTCAAACAGCGATTAGCAACTTACTACTAGAATGTATCGCTGATAGTACGAAAAGATTAATCTATCCATCAATTGAAAGAGAGATTCGTAGTGATTTAACGAAAAAAGCTGAGGAAGACTCTGTTGTCATTTTCTCAGAAAACTTGAAACAACTATTAATGCAAAGTCCTCTTAAAAACAAAAAAGTTTTAGGAATAGACCCTGCGTTTAGAACAGGTTGTAAAATGGCAATTGTTGATGAATATGGTAATTTTATAGATAAAATGGTCATCTATCCGCATAAACCAGCTTCAGCAGATAAGCAAGAAAAATCTAAAAAAGATTTAATTAAATTTATTAATAAACACAATATTAATTTAATAGCTATCGGTAATGGTACTGCTTCTCGTGAAACTGAGAAATTTGTAGTAGATAACTTAAAAGAAGCGGGATTAAAAATTGACTATGTTATAGTTAATGAAGCGGGAGCTAGTGTGTACTCAGCTAGTGAAGTAGCACGTGAAGAATTCCCAGACTTTAATGTAGAAGAAAGAAGTGCTGTATCCATAGCGCGACGTATTCAAGATCCATTAAGTGAACTTGTAAAAATTGACCCTAAATCAATTGGTGTAGGTCAATACCAGCACGATATTACGCCTAAGTTTTTAGAAAAAGAACTTACTTTCGTAGTTGAAACTGCGGTTAATAAAGTAGGGGTAAATGTTAATACGGCATCTGTTTCACTACTATCATATGTGTCTGGTGTTAATAAACAAATCGCTAAAAATATCGTAACGTACCGTCAAGAAAATGGAAAAATAGAAACAATTAAAGAAATAGCTAAAGTTCCAAGACTTGGTAAAAAGACATTCGAACAATGTGTAGGATTCTTTAGAATTCCAGATAGTAAAAATATTTTCGATGCTACAGGTATTCACCCAGAAAGTTATAAAGCAGCAGAGAATTTACTAAAAGAGCTGAAACTATCAACTAAAGAAGTGGGAACAGAAGAGTTTGCAACGACAGTTGATAGTGTAGATAAAAAAGCTCTAGCAGAAAAAATTGGTGTTGGACTTGAAACTTTAGAAGATATAATTAAAGATTTAAAACAACCGCTACGAGATGAACGTGAATCATTCGCTAAACCGTTGTTAAAATCTGATATTCTAACTATAGATGATCTTCAGATTGGTGTTAAATTAGCAGGTACTGTTAGAAATATAACACAATTTGGAGCATTTATCGACATTGGTTTAAAACAAGATGCGATGGTACATATTTCAAAAATTAGTAAAAATTATATTAAAAATCCATTAGACGTGCTAAGTGTAGGACAAATTGTTGATGTTTATGTTATTGATGTGGACAAACAAAGAGGCCGTGTTGCACTAGCAATGTTTAAAGATTAAAGGAGGTAAAAATGAGTAATAACAAATCAAAATACCTTCCAAGTATAGATAGCTTGAGGGCATTGGCTGTATTAGCAGTTATTATTTACCACGTTGACGTAAATTACCTACCGGGTGGATTTTTAGGGGTAGATTTATTTTTTGTTTTATCGGGATATTTAATTAGTTCATTAATTATTAAAGAATATAGAAAGACTGGTAGCTTAAATTTATATAATTTCTATATAAGAAGGGCTAGACGTCTGTTACCAGCCGTTTACTTTATGATAACGGTTGGATTAGTAGTAATGGTGCTTTTTAATGAAGTTCTACTTCGTAAGAGTCACCTTGATGCCATATTTGGTTATATATATTCAAGTAACTGGTGGTATATTTTCCATAAACTAGATTATTTTGATAGCTTCGGTGCGCAAAGTCCATTCAAACATCTTTGGTCTTTAGCGATAGAAGAGCAATTTTATATGATTTTTCCCTTGCTATTCTTATTAGTTAATAGAAAGAAAAAATCAAAAGACGGAACGTATAAATTAAATAAGAACTTTTTATATGTTGTTCTAGGATTAATATTAGTATCATTAATAGCGCATATTCTTTTATTTGATATAAACAATATCAGTAGAATATATTTCGGTACTGATACTCGAGCATTTTCACTACTTGTAGGAGTTGTAGGAGCAATCTTATATCCTATGGAGAGATTACATGCTAAGGTAACTCCGCAACAGAACATGATATACAGCGTGGTTTCACTAGTGTCTATCGCTACTTTAATAACGGTAATGATTTATACATCTGAGTATAACACATTGCTATATAGAGGTGGATTCCTATTAGTAGCTATATTAGGGTTGATAGTTATAATAAGTAGTGGGAAACAACATACACTAATGTCAAGATTATTATCATTCAAACCTATAGTGTTTATTGGTAAGATATCATACAGTTTATACTTATGGCATTTCCCAGTATTAGTATTAACGACACCGGTATCAGAAATAGGAAATCCAAATATTATCTTTGTAATATTACGAGTAATTCTAACATTTATTTTAGCTACAGCTAGTTATGTGTTTGTAGAAACTCCAATTAGAAAATTAGGATTTAAAAACTATATAAATGTTATATTCAAAAAACTGAAAAAACGTTCTAGAAAATCTAGAAAAATCTATGCAGGTGTTGTTGGACTAGTTTCAATATTATTCTTAATGGGTATTTTCGGAAAAAGTGTTCCATTTATTTCTACAGCTTTTGTAAAAGAGATGGAAGCAAATAAAGAAACTCAGTTTGTAAATAACGGAAACAATAAAGATAATAACCAAGAAAAATCTAGTGATTCTAACAAAGATAACAAAGAAGATAAAAATAATTCTGATAAGAAATATAGTTCAGTACTAGTGATGGGTGATTCATTAACAGTAGACATTGGAGAAAAATTCCAAGAACTATACCCAGGAGCCGTAATTGATGGTAAAATTGGTCGTCAATTATATGTAGCAGTAGAAGAGGCGAAAAGCTATTCTAAATACAATAATGAAAATTCAGCGATAATCTTCCAGTTAGGAACTAATGGTCCATTTACAGAAAGTCAAATTGAAGAATTAGTAAAACAGTTTGATAAAGCTGATATTTACTTCGTCAATATTAAAGTACCACGTGCTTGGGAAAAAACAGTAAATGCAGCTTTAAAAGAAACTCAAGAAAAACATTCAAATGTGAAAATTATTGACTGGTATTCGGTGGCAAATAGTAGTAAAGATTTATTTGAGCCAGATAGAGTTCACTTAAATCAAACTGGTATAGCTGAAATGGTAACATTAATAGAGAAAAACTTAAAACGCCCAGTGGAAATTAAGACAAATTAAAAATAATTTAGAGAACTAAGTAGTAAGAAAATACTATTTAGTTCTTTTTTGTTTCTCTGTCAAATACAGGGTATGTGAAAAAATTTCATTCTCGCATTTATTATATAGGGAGTGACTCAAAAATCGTGATTTCATAGAAATCGATTTTGTCGAGTCACCCCCGCACAGTTTATTAGATATCTAAAAAGCTTTTATAAAGCGAATTTAGATATCAATAAACCACTGCGTCTATGAGTTTTCATGTAAACTATTTTAATATCTAGTACTTTAGGGTCAGCCTCGTTAATCTATAGATTTGTCTTAGGGATAATAAAATTAAAGTATCAATTCTGTTTGAAATGTTTAACTTTCGTTGAAATATCAATATAGTTTGTGATATAATATCTTAGTATTATAATTTATAGAATAATAAAAAGGAGATAACTATGACAAAAGTAAGAGTAAGATATGCACCATCTCCAACAGGAAATTTACATATCGGTAATGCAAGAACTGCATTATTTAATTACCTTTTTGCTAAACACAACGGTGGAGATTTCGTATTACGAATTGAAGATACGGACTTCAAACGTAACAAAGAAGAAGGTGAACGTAGCCAACTTAAATACATGAACTGGTTAGGTTTAGATTATGATGAAGGTATTGGAAAAGAAAAAGAATTCGGTCCATACCGTCAATCTGAGAGAATCGATATTTATCAAAAATATGCTGATCAACTTATCGCAGAAGATAAAGCTTATAAATGCTACATGACAGCTGAAGAATTAGAAGCTGAAAGAGAAGAGCAAATTGCTAACGGATTACCACCGCGTTACAGTGGAAAACACGCTAACCTAACAAAAGAAGAGCAAGAAGCTTTTGAAAAAGAAGGTAGAAAACCTGCTATCCGTATCCGTGTTCCTCAAGACAGAACATACAAATTTGACGATATGGTTAAAGGTGAATTATCATTCGAAGGAAAAGATTTCGGAGATTTCGTAATTATTAAAAATGATGGAGTAGCAACATACAACTTCGCTGTTGTTATCGATGATTACTTAATGAAAATTTCTCACGTATTGCGTGGAGACGACCACGTTTCTAATACACCAAAACAACTTGTTGTATATGAAGCATTAGGATTCGAACCACCAAGATTTGGTCACATGACTCTAATCGTAAATGAAAGCAAGAAAAAACTATCTAAACGTGATGAAAGTATCATCCAATTCATCGAACAATATGATGAATTAGGGTACCTTCCAGAAGCATTATTTAACTTCATCGCTTTATTAGGATGGTCTCCAGAAGGTGAACAAGAAATCTTCTCTAAAGAAGAATTTGTTAAAATCTTCGATGAAAAACGTCTAAGTAAATCACCAGCGTTCTTCGATAACAATAAACTTACTTGGATTAACAACCAATACATCAAAGCACAACCTTTAGAAAGAATTGTAGACTTATCATTACCATTCTTCATTAAAGAAGGTGTAGCGACAGCTGAAGAAGTAGAAGCTAATAAAGCATGGTTTGAAAAATTAATTTCATTATACCAACCACAAATGAGTTATGGAGCTGAAATCGTTGAGTTAACAAAACAATTCTTCGTAGAAGATGTTAAATTCGATGAAGAAGAACTAGAAATCTTAAAACAAGAAACTACAGCAACAGTATTTGAAGATTTCTTAACAAAAGTTACTGAAGTAGAAGAATTTACAGCAGATAACATTAAAGCTTTAATTAAATCGATTCAAAAAGATACAGGAGTAAAAGGTAAAAACTTATTTATGCCAATCCGTATCGCATCAACAGGGTCAATGCACGGTCCAGAATTAAACACAAGTTTAGAATTACTTGGTAAAGAACGTGTAGCTGCTAGAGTAAAAGCCGCATTAGAAACAATTAAATAGTATAAATTAAGAAAAGAAATAACGAAAGATTAAGGGTGAAATAAGTTAAAACTACTAAATTTTAGAGTAACCCTTAATTTTAATTTTTCGAGCTGAAAAAAGATAGAGAAATATATATAAAAGTAAAGAAAATATCTTGACATTTATCTTCAAATAAGGTATTATTACTTATGATATTGTTTATATATCTTCACGAGTAAGCCCCGGAAAACTTAGTCGTTATGACAGATTAAAAACAACATCTAGGAGGAAAAAAGACATGCGTCAAACATATATGGCAAAGCCATCAACTGTAGAAAAAAAATGGTATGTAATCGATGCTGAAGGACAAACTTTAGGTCGCTTATCATCAGAGGTAGCTTCAATTTTAAGAGGGAAACACAAACCTACTTATACACCACACATCGATACTGGGGATAATGTTATCATTATCAACGCTGAGAAAATTGTGTTAACTGGTAAAAAATTAACTGATAAAATTTACCGTCGTCACACAATGCACCCAGGTGGGTTAAAAGAAAGAACTGCTGGATTAATGGTAGAAAAATATCCAGAAGAACTTTTAGAACTATCTATCAAAGGTATGTTACCAAAAAATACTTTAGGTAGAGCTCAAGGAATGAAACTTCACGTTTACCGTGGAGCTGAACACCCACACGCAGCACAAAAACCAGAAAAATACGAATTACGTGGATAATATAGGAGGAAATAATTAAATGGCACAAGTAGAATATCGCGGTACAGGACGCCGTAAAAGCTCAGTAGCACGTGTAAGATTAGTACCTGGAACAGGGAAAGTTGTTATCAACAACAGAGAAATGCGTGAATACTTACCATTAGAATCATTAGTATTAGACTTAATGCAACCTTTAGAAGTTACATCTACTACAGGTAACTATGACGTTTTAGTTAACGTTAACGGTGGAGGATACACAGGACAAGCTCAAGCAATCCGTCACGGAATTGCACGTGCTTTACTAGAAGTAAACCCAGAATACCGTAAAGACTTAAAACCAGCAGGATTACTAACTCGTGACCCTCGTATGAAAGAACGTAAAAAATACGGTCTTCGTGGTGCGAGACGTGCTCCTCAATTCTCAAAACGTTAATATTGGTCTTATACCAAATTACGTCAAGACATCAGAGAACTTTCTCTGGTGTCTTTTTTTTGTATGAATAGTTGGTTTGAAATTCAATATTTTAGTGTGAAAGATTACCAAGAGGAAATAATAATACTTCATTTTAAGATAAAAAAATACTTGAAAAATCATTATATTTATAATAATTTTCAAGTATTCTAAATTTATATGTTATTCGTAAATTTCTGAATCTTTAAGAGTAAATACTACTTCAGTTCCAGCTGGATAATTATCTAAAGATAATAATAGTATTTTTTCTTCAATTTTCTTTGGCTTAATTTCTGCACTAACTTGAGCTATTTCATTTAGCTCATCATATAAGTTTTTAAACAGTTTGGCATCTTTTACTTTAATCTTTGGATTAATTTGGTATATTGGCGTTTCACCAAACCAAGTATCTTCATTTTGAAAATCAATTTCTGATTTTTCGTTAACTTTTAATTTGATAGAAATATCATAGTCAAAAGTATATCTATCGAAAAGTTTAGCAAGACTGCTGATGTAGTCGTGTGAACCTTTGTTAGAACGATTTATAAACTTAAGTTTCGCACTGTAATCAATAGCATTAAGATCAAAAATCTCAGCCATTTTAAAAACATCAAATTCATCGTAGACATCTGCAGTTACAAAATTGACTTTTACATCATATCCTACTCGTTGAAATTCTTGGTATTTTTCTAGAAGTTGTTCCACAGTTGCGTCTTCAATATTTTCTTTTACATTTGTAACTGATTCTTTTCCATCTTCTATTACTTCTTGCTTAGGATACTTAACTGTCAATATATAGTTCATTCAATTATTCCTCCTTAAATTTTGCACATTATTATTATACATATCTTTCATTACATTTACAATAGCATATACTAACATTTGATAAATTAGCTATTAATAGTATAAATTATGTACTAAATATTTTTGAATTTTCAGAAACATCTGAAAATAGTGAAAGCTTAATCTTGACATTTTTATACAAACTTTATATAATAAGTAACATGAATTTAAAAAAAGGAGGTCATTGCATATGAAAATAATTGCGATTTCAACAAGAAGTGTCGATTACAAATCAGATGCTGGTATAGCTAAAAGACGTTTATACATTAATGGTTATTTTTCAGAAATAGCAGAAAAAGCTGGCTTTATTTTATTTCCAGTTTGTTCTAAAAATGGATTAGAGGAAATTGCAGCCATGTGTAGTGGCCTTATAATTGCTGGACGAGATAGGGATATAAATCCTAAATATTATGGAGAAAAACCGCTAGAAGGGCTAGAGTATCCTGATGATCCTTATGAGGATGAGTTAGACTTTAAGCTTATTGAGCTTTTTGAGAAGAATAATAAGCCTATCTTAGGGATTTGTAGTGGATTACAAAGTTTAAATATCTATCATGGTGGTACTTTAAAACAACATATAGATGAACATTCAAGCAAGGAACAATTAATTCGTCATACAATTGATATAGAAGACAATTCATTTGTTCATAGCCTATATGGAGATAAAACTGAAGTGAACTCAATTCATCATCAAGCAATAAAAGATGTTGCAGAAGGGTTCAAGGTCACTGCTGTAGCGGATGACGGAACTATTGAAGCAATAGAGAAGGGAAATCTTATCGGTCTACAATGGCACCCTGAAGTTGATTATGAAGTAGATACATTTAAAAAATTTCTTGATTTATGTGAGTAAATGAGTAATTTTAACTTAAAATAATAAAGAAACAAAAAAATAATAATATCCTATCAAAATAGTTGACTAATATCTAAAATGATGGTAAACTATTCTTTGTGTAAAATAATAGCAGTGGATTAATTGTTATTGCCTCTATGTTATACATTTTTTAATGTGGCAACTCGTAGCCTATGCTGCTAGGCGAAGTTCCAGTTTTATAACATATACAACAACGATAATCGTGCTTTTTGTTTTCACAACAATAAAAACAAAAAGATAAAAGGAGGAGCACATAATGGCTCGTTTTACAGGTTCAACTTGGAAAAAATCTCGTCGTTTAGGAATTTCACTAAGCGGTACTGGTAAGGAGTTAGCAAAACGTCCTTACGCACCAGGACAACACGGTCCTAACTTAAGAAAAAAACTATCTGAGTATGGTTTACAATTACAAGAAAAACAAAAACTTCGTTACCTACACGGTATGAACGAAAAACAATTCCGTAAATTATTTGATAAAGCTGGTAAATTACAAGGTCTTCACGGGGAAAACTTCATGGCATTACTTGCTACACGTTTAGATTCTGTAGTATACAGCTTAGGTTTAGCTAGAACTAACCGTCAAGCTAGACAATTAGTAAACCACGGACACGTTCTTGTAGATGGTAAAAAAGTAGACATCGCTTCTTACGCTGTTAAACCAGGTCAAGTAGTTTCAGTAAGAGAAAAATCTAGAAACCTTGAAATCATTAAAGAAGCTGTTGAAATCACTAACTTCGTACCTGAGTACTTAACTTTTGATGCTGATAAATTAGAAGGATCATTAGTAAGACTTCCAGAAAGAAGTGAATTACACCCAGAAATCAACGAACAACTTATCGTTGAGTACTACAGCAGATAATAAGACAAAGCCCTTTAAACTAACGTTTAAGGGGCTTGTTTTTATTATGCGTAAAATATACGTATATAATTTATTTAGAATATATTATAGTTCTAAATAATAAGTCAAATATTAAAAATAGATTTATGGTTCATAATTCCATATTCCTTATAATGATTATAGTTTAATCTTATAAATGTATTATTTTATTAAGGTAATTCATAGTATCATTTTTTCTTTACTTACATAAGTAAAGTCTTTATTAGTAATATTTCTGTAATTATGGTATAATTAATAAATATTATTAATAGTGAATAATATTTATTTTAAAATAGGAGGATATTATGAACGTTTTTAGAAAAAAATCAATTGACTCTATTTTAGCAGAGTCAAGAAATAAGACGTTAAATCCCACGATGAAGACTATGGATTTAGTTTTATTCGGTATAGGGGCTATTATTGGATCAGGTATCTTAGTATTAACTGGTAAGGCTTCAGCAGAAGCAGGACCAGCGGTTGTATTTTCTTTCCTAATTGCAGGATTAGCTTGTTGTTTAGCGGCTTTATGTTATGCTGAACTAGCTTCTACAATTCCTTCAAGTGGTAGTACATATACTTATTTATATGTATCAGTTGGTGAAATTGTAGCTTATGCGATAGGTTGGGTTTTAATAGGTGGATATGTTCTTACCGCCGCGACAGTAGCAAATGGTTGGTCAAGTTACTTCTCACGTCTATTAGCAGGTTTAGGTATAGAAATTCCGAAAGAATTTTATACATTACCAGCGGCTGGTGGATATGGTAACATTCCAGCGATAATAATTGTACTATTAATTACTTTCATCTTATCAAAAGGTACTTCAAGTAGTAAGCTTGTAAACAACCTTATGGTAGCTGCAAAAGTAGGGATTGTAGTTTTATTCATCGTAGTAGGTGTATTTTATGTAGAACCAACAAACTGGACAAATAACTTCGCACCATCAGGTTTCTCAGGAGTTATGTTAGCTGCGACTACTGTATTCTTCGCGTACTTAGGATTTGATGCGATCTCTACATCAGCAGAAGAAACAATCAATCCAGAAAAAGCTTTACCAAAAGCTATTATTATTACAATGTTAGTTTGTACAGCATTCTATATTCTAGTATGTTTAGTACTTACTGGAGTTGTTCAATATAATAGACTAGGAACTGGTGATGCCTTAGCATTCGTACTAGAAGAAGTAGGGCAAAACAAAGTAGCCGGTATCGTATCTCTTGGAGCTGTAATTGGTCTTATGGCTGGTATACTATCATTCATGTATGCTGGAATCCGTATTACATATACGATTGCACGTGATGGATTATTACCTGAAAGATTAACAAAAGTTAATGCAAATAAAGTACCAAGTACATTAACATGGGGATTAGGAATCTTAACAGCCTTATTAGCAGGATTCTTACCATTAGGAAAACTAGCTGATCTTGCTAACGTAGCATCAATTATTGCTTTCGCATTAGTAAGCTATACAACTATAGTATTCTACAAAAAATTCCCAGACATAAAACGTGGATTTAGAGTACCTGGAATGCCAATTTTACCGATTATTTCTATTATCTTATTTGGAGCATTACTATATAGTGTTACATTAACAACATGGATTATCTTTGTTGTTTGGGTTATCGTAGGTATGATCGTATACTTTACATTCTCATATAAGAACAGTAAGTTAAAGTAACATAAGATCTAGTTCAATAATTAAAAATAAAAAGGAATCGTGAGTAAAAATCTCATGATTCTTTTTTTGTATGAATTAAAAATGTTCTAGAGGGATATTAACAGTTAAATTTTTTAACTAAGTTGAGGGGAATATAACTAACAAAATATAATGATATGATGAAAATTTATACTAAGATATACAGTGATTATAATATATTTGTGAAGAATAATGATATAAAAAAAGAAAATTTAATAAAAAGTTAGTTATAACACATTGATACAAATTGTATTATCGAAATACAGTAATTTTCAATTTATAATAAATAGTTATAGTGAATCACTATAATTAATTAATTTTGTATAATAATTTTACTGAATGAGAATAATTATATATTTTAAGCAAATAATTTTTTATAAGTTAAATTGTATAATGATAAAAATAGTTATAGTATAATCATAGAACAGCTATATTTGAAAAATATAACAGCTGTTTTTCAAATTTCTTTTCTAAGAAATAATTAATACTTATTTTCAAAAAAATTAATATTAAATTATTTTAAAAAAGTTTAATTTATCAGTTTTTATGGGGTTTACATAGTAAAAAAATAAAGAAAATATTTTCACTAAAACTTTCATCAGAAAAACGCTTTCATTATTAAAGAAACTGTGTTATTATATAAGTACAGAAAAAAATTAGGAGGTAAGGGAAATGATTATCGGAGTACCAAAAGAAATTAAAAATAATGAAAGTAGAGTGTCTGCTATACCGGGAGTAGTACATGAGTTAGTACTAGATGGCCACACTGTATATGTAGAAAAAGGAGCAGGATTAGCTTCAGGTATATCAGATGCTGAATATGAAGAGGCAGGAGCTGTTCTATTAGAAAAAGCTGAAGATGTATGGAATAAATCGGACTTAATATATAAAGTAAAAGAACCAGTACCATCTGAGTATAAATATTTTAGAAAAGGGTTAATTATTTATACTTATCTACACTTAGCTGCAGATCCTGAATTAACAAAAGAAATGGTAGATAAAGGAACTATCGGTATTGCTTTCGAAACAGTAAAAGTAGGAAGAGGGTTACCATTATTAAGACCAATGAGTGAAATTGCGGGAAGAATGGCTGTGCAAGAAGGAACAAGATTCTTATCGAAAGTTCAAGGTGGTAAAGGTATCTTATTACAAGGGGTTCCAGGAGTTCAACCAGGACATGTTGTAATTATTGGTGCAGGTGTCGCCGGTACTGCTGCAGCAACAGCAGCTGTTGGTCTTGGAGCACGTGTAACAATGATCGATGTAAACTTAGATGCATTAACAGAATTATCACACATTTTCGGTGGTAAAATTGAAACTCTTTACTCAAATAAATTTAATATTGCGAACGCTATTAAAACAGCTGATTTAGTAGTAAGTACAGTATTAATCCCAGGAGCAAAAGCACCTAAATTAGTAACTAAAGAAATGGTTAAAGATATGCCAGACGGTGGTGTAATCGTAGACGTAGCGATTGACCAAGGTGGTACAACTGAATATACTGAAGGACGTCCAACAAGTCATGACAATCCAATATTCGTTGAAGAAGGAGTATTACACTACTCAGTAGCTAATATTCCAGGAGCAGTAGCACAAACATCTACTTATGCACTATGTAATGCAACTGCTAAATACGTTAAAGTTATCGCGAAATTAGGTGTTAAAGAAGCTGTGGCTAAATTCCCAGAATTAGTACCTGGTGTTAATGTAGCTAATGGAAAAGTTACTTTCAAAGCAGTTGCTGATGATTTAGGATATGAATATACTCCAGTAGAAGTAGCTTTGTAATATAATAGTGAAATTAAAAAATAAGAAATAGTTGAAAATTTGTATAAATAGAGTGCTCTATCTGTTATAGGGCACTCACTTATTATATAAAGGGTTATAGCTGTAAAAATTATAATCAAAAAAATATAAAAATAGTAATATATTTACTGCTATACTTCGAAACGGCTTACATAAAGCCAAGTAAATGTAGTAAAAGGTTTACAACTATGCTATAATTTAATTAAAGAATATTAGTAGGGAGAATATTTAAATAAAAAATAGGAGGATTTATTATGAGTTATTTAAGAAAAAAATCAGTTGAATCTATTTTAGCAGAAGCTAGAAGTAAAACTTTAGCTCCGACTATGAGAACGATGGACTTGATTCTATTCGGTATTGGGGCGATTATAGGGTCAGGGATTCTAGTATTAACTGGTAAAGCTTCAGCAGAAGCAGGACCAGCGGTAATCTTCTCATTCTTAATCGCAGGGGTTGCCTGTTGTTTAGCAGCACTTTGTTATGCGGAGCTAGCTTCAACAATTCCATCAAGTGGTAGTACATATACATACTTATATGTGTCAATTGGTGAAATTGTAGCCTATATTATAGGTTGGGTACTAATAGGAGGATATGTTCTTTCTGCAGCTACTGTATCAAATGGTTGGTCAAGTTACTTCTCTCGTCTACTGGCAGGTCTTGGTGTAGAACTCCCTAAAGTATATTACACATTACCGTCAGAAGGAGGATATGGTAACATTCCAGCTATCGTAATTGTATTATTAATTACATTCTTACTATCAAGAGGTACATCAAGTAGTAAACTTGTAAATAACCTTATGGTAGCTGCAAAAGTTGGTATCGTAATCTTATTCATCGTTGTTGGATCAATGTACGTTGAACCAACACACTGGACAAACGATTTTGCACCTACAGGTTTCTCAGGGGTAATGTTAGCAGCCACTACAGTATTCTTTGCTTACCTTGGATTTGATGCGATTTCTACATCAGCAGAAGAAACAATCAATCCAGAAAAAGCTCTACCAAAAGCTATCATTGTCACTATGATCGTATGTACAGCATTCTACATCTTAGTATGTTTAGTGTTAACAGGGGTTGTTGAATACAACCGTCTTGGATCTGGGGATGCATTAGTATTTGTACTTGAAGAAGTTGGTCAAAACAAAGTTGCGGGTATTGTTTCTCTAGGGGCAGTAATCGGACTTATGGCTGGTATCTTATCATTCATGTATGCAGGTATCCGTATCACTTATACAATTGCACGTGATGGATTATTACCAAAAGTGTTCACTAAAGTTAATGACAACAAAGTACCAAGTACAGTTACATGGTCTCTAGGATGCTTAACAGCAGTATTAGCTGGGTTCTTACCATTAGGAAAATTAGCAGAACTTGCTAACGTAGCTTCTATCATCGCATTCGCATTAGTAAGTTACACTACTATCGTATTCTACAAAAAATTCCCAGATGTTAAACGTGGATTTAGAGTACCAGGTATGCCAGTATTACCAATTATCTCAATTGTATTATTCGCAGCTTTACTATACAGTGTTACATTAACTTCATGGATTATCTTCTTCGTATGGGTAATCGTAGGATTAATCGTATACTTCACATATTCTTATAAACATAGTAAAATTGAATAGAATATAAAAATAAGAATCGACTATAACTTTTAGGTTATAGTCGATTTTTTATGTTCAAAATTATAACGTATATAGTAATAAATTTTTTATAAATTATGTATTTGACCAGAGATTTCTTTTGTTACTTTTTGCTTTATTTTGTGCTTTTTTATACTTATCTAAGTATCTTGTATCAGGTGGTTTTACATATTTTATTTCAGCCAGACCTGCCAGTAATAACTCTTCTTGAATATTTTTTCCATCTGCATAAACATAGCACAATGCTCTGTGATATTTGTCTTCTTTCTCATAAACATCAAATTCAATTTCAACATCTTTAGCATTAGATAATAATTTTCCATTTAGTTCACTAGCTTCTGGTCCATATTTCTGAACCTCTACGCCAGCTTTTACCGTCTCAGGTGTATCAATTAATAAATATCTTACCTTTAATTCTTTGTTGTTGAAGTTAACAATAATAGTATCACCATCTACTTTTTTTATAAGTTTAACTTTATACTTAGTCTTATCTCCCTTGATAAAAACTCCATTAATAGTTGCTTCTCTATAACTTTCACCAGTATGATTAGTTATCAAAGCGATAATTAAAAATATTGCCGTGAAAAAAGTAAAGAAAATAATAAATACCTTTTTATTCATAATGATTCCCCCTCAATATTAATTTTAACACTTTTGAAGATTGGGATAAAGTTATATCAGTTTTAATAATAAAAAATAATAAATTCAAACCCAAAAACAATAATGACCACCCCTGAAAAGGGGTGGTTTTCTCTTCGGGTATAACCCTTTGTTACTAACACGCACCTCAAGGCGCTGGCTTTCACATTCGTTCAAGCCCTATTGTATATTAACGCCCGCTACCCGTCAAACGGGTTTATCTATTTTTTCTTACTTCCAAATGGATTTGTATATTCTTTTGTTGTCAATTTGTCTATTGAAATGTCATGCGTTTCTTGTTCTCTGATATATTTTCTTATTGTACTTTCATTCAAACCTACAGTACTTACATAGTATCCTTCTGCCCAAAATTTTCTATTCCCATACTTATATTTCAAGTTTGCATGCATATCAAATATCATCAGTGAACTTTTTCCTTTCAAATACCCCATAAAACTTGATACACTATATTTCGGTGGTATTGATAATAGCAAATGTATATGATCTGGCATTATATGTCCTTCTATTATTTCCACTCCTTTATACTTACATAACCTTTTTATTATATCTACTATATCTCGTTTGTATTGATTAAATTCTATTTTTCGTCTATACTTAGGGGTAAATACAATATGGTATTTACATAACCACTTTGTATGCGATAAACTATTATGTTTATTTGCCATAATTAAAAATCATCCTTTCTTTATTTTAGAGCTTGAACTACTCTTATTTTATCAAGAAAGGATGATTTTTCAATTGTTTAACTTTTATCTCGCACCCGCATAGCGGGTGGTTTTTTGTTTCGGAGACTTCTCCTCCTCAACTGGCTAAAGCCTTTAATAAAAAAGGACCTAACTATTTCTAATAGTTAGAT
>NZ_JAPWCC010000023.1:0-31747 GCF_041433735.1 Gemella sp. 20925_1_85
CGAAATCACGATTTTTGAGTCACTCCCTTTTATTTTATTTAACTAAAGAATAGCTTATGTCGATTAATTCTTTAATAGTTTCCAATTTAACATTTTTATCTAAAACTATGCTAATCCAATGCTTCTTATTCATATGATATGCTGGAAAAATATTTTGATTGTCTATAATATCTAAGATTTTATCCGTAGGATATTTTAGATTTAAAATTTTCACTTTAGTTGTAATATCAGTATTTTTATTTAACTTATTATACTCTACAGCCAATAACAAAGCATACCATTTATTCTTTTCATTTACAAATGCCAATATGTCTGGATGTTTTTTAAAAGGATTAACATGATTTCCACCATATTTATTACAATAATCGATAACTTCTAAACCTATTTTCCCAGATTGATCAGCTAATCCTAATATAGAACTTATTAGATTCTCTACATATTCTCTAACATTTTGAACCGCTTCACCTACAGCACTATCTACGCTAAACAATGAATAAATCTCATCAAACTCTAAATCATAAACTTCTATCAAAAGTTGACTGTCAACCAATACTAATTCTATTAAAAAACTACCATCTAGAATTTCTTTTCGATATATTAATTTTTTCTCTTCTTCCTTAAAGCCAAACCCATTTAGCTGTTCCTTAGAAAAGTTATATTTTTCTACATCTATTATTTTCATTTTTTATTTTTCAAATCTAGCTCTATCGTGACTTTGGCTCCACTTATCTACCTCCGGTCCTTTTGGCACAATAGTTTTCCCTGCTGATAAATAATATCCGATCTTTATTGCTTCAAAGTCTGTTGTAGATCCAAATCCTGGAGTTTGATATAAGTCTTTTAAGTAGTTGAAAATATTAGGATATTCCTCAATTCTCTTTTTATTCGCAGAATATAATCCATAATAAACGACATCAAAGCGAATCATAGTAGTATAAAAACGAATATCTGTTTCTGTTATTGTATTACCGTGGAAGTATCTTTGATTTGATAAACGATCTTCTACTACATCCATCATATTAAAGAATCTTTCGAATGCCTCATCATATTTTTCTTGACTTTCAGCAAATCCCATTCCATATACACCATCATTAATAGCTAAAGCTAATTTTTCATTCCACTCATCGATTTGACCCGCAAGATGTTCAGGATATAGATCTATTCCGTCTTTCTTATGTAGTTTACTAAATACTGTCGCAAATTCATGAAGTAACTCAGCAGATTCTTTTCTAACTACTTTTCCTGTAGTAACATCAACAAGTACCGGTACTGAATATGGTCCTTCATAATCTGAATCACTATTTAAGTACACATCTTTAATTTTTGATTGTTTTAATATTGGGTCTAATCCATCTTTATCTAAGCTAAATTGCCATCCTTCTTCTCCACGACGATAATCCAATGTTCCTAAACTAATTGCATCATCTAATCCTAGTATCTCTCTTGCTATAACTGCTCTATGTGCATATGGGCAGACTGCAGTCCAAAACAATCTATATCTTCCTTCCTCTATAGGTTGTTCTTCTGTTCCAAATGGTTTACTAAAAAATTTTTTCATGTGATTTTCTCCTTTTTAATTTTCTATAAATTTTTTCGCTTCTTCATAAATATACATAACGTTCAAAGTATGTTCTTTCTGACCATTCATAAATTCAAAATCTTTATTATTTATAACTTCAACGAATTTTTTAAACTCAGCAAACATTCTATGTGAATGAATATTTTTATTTTCATTTATAAAGTTATCTTTTGTTTGAATACTGTAATTAGGAACTTCATTGGTAGGACCAATAACTTTAATTATACCTTGATCACCTTGAATATTAACATAACTATTATTAAAAGTATCTTTGGCTGCTATACATACTACTTTAAAGTTATCATATTCTAATAGAAGAATACCCGATGTATCCACATCCATAACTATATTCAGCGAATAATGTACTTTATTAGGTTTACCAAACAATCCAACAACAAAATGAATATTATAGATATTTAAATCTCCAAGTACTCCTCCACCTTTACTCTTATCAAAAACTGGGGCTATTATTCCATTTTTAAATGCTTCATATCTTGAAGAAAGTTGAGAAAAATTACACTCAACAAGACGGATATCTCCAATGTTATCGACATTGTCTTTTATATCAAGATAATTTTTTTGATATTGATTTGTTATTGCTTCTATTAAAATTAATCCTTTGTCTTCAGCGATTTCAAACAATTCTACAGCTTCGTCATACTTTAACGTAAAAGGTTTCTCGCAAATAACATTTTTACCAGCTTCTAGAGCCTTCTTAGCAACTGTATAATGTAAATTATTTGGAACTGCAACATAAATTGTATCTACTTCTTTATTTTCAAAACAAAGATCAATATCAGTATATATTTCTTTAATATTATATTTGTTTTGTAATTCTTTTAAATTTTCAATATTTCTAGCTGCTATAGCTTCTAATTTAATTTCTGGAAGTTCATGAGCAAAAGATAAGAAATCTTTCACTATCATTCCAGAACCAATAATTCCTAATTTCATGTTTTCCTCCAAATTACTATGTATCCTTTAATTATATCTTTATAAACTTACACTAGCAACTTTTCTGCATAAAAAAAGGAATCATGAGCTTTAAGCTCATGACCCTTCTCATCGGACCTAAATTTTGGAGACTCTAAAAAACCTAAGGAATGGAGTCCTTAGGTCTTTACTCTATACAACATACTAACTAATTGCTTTATATACATATTTTACACTGTTTTCTTTGATTTTAAAAATTATTTTTTTAATATAGAATCAAATAAATAAAATCCTATAGAATTATTAGTAAATCTACTAATTTTAGTCATAAAAATACCACCATTACTAGAAATACTTTTTTGTCGTGCTAAATAAGCTAAAGCAGGTGCTAATTGAAATAAAACTGCTTCATAATATTCATTTTCTTTTTCAATTAACAAAATAGCTTTCTTATACAATTCTCTCTCTTTTATTCCAACCTCTTTATCCAATATCAAATTATATAAATCAGTTAAAATTTCTTCTTCATTAGGAACATAATTAAACATATAAAATTCCTAATAATTGCCAATTAATAGTTGGTTTCATTGGTGAACCACCACCATCATTCGCAATAGTAGTATACTGATAAAAAGTAGTAACTTCTGTACTTCCTTTTGCATCAGCTATATTAAAATTTAAAAATATACTACCTGATAATAATAAAACAAAAAATAATTTCTTTTTCATAATAATAGAACCTTCTTTCTGTTATTTTTTAGAAATTTTAACATTTTTTTTCGATATTAGAAATAAATTATTAGATTTATTGTAAGGTAAAAAAATAAAAAATACAAGTCTTTTATTTAACTTTTTAAAATATTTGTTAAAACATCACTCTTTACACTCTGTCAAAATACTTTCTATTTCTTTTAATTCTTTTATAAACTTACTATCTTTATGCCCTATATATACAATCTTTCTTCTACTCTTGTCATTGCTACATAAAGCAATCGTCTTTCTTCTTCTACATTTGTTTCTAACAATACATTTTTATCTAACTTTTTCATAGTTTGCTTTATACAAATAAGAATAATTCTCATCTATATTCATTATAAATACATTTTTAAATTCAAGTCCCTTATATAATTAATTTAACTTTGAATTTATCTCCCTATCAAATTTGATAGATTGTTTTATTTTTTATATTTAGTTATCTTCATACTGGCAAGGGGCTGACTCAAAAGTCCTAAATTTTAACAAAATGTATATAATAATTCATAGACGCAGTGGTTTATTGATATCTAAATTCGCTTTATAAAAGCTTTTTAGATATCTAATAAACTGTGCGGGGGTGACTCTAAAAAATCAAGATTTTTGAGTCACTCCCTTACTTTTTTGTATAACAAAATGTACAAATATTTCTTTTGTAACTACTTTCTTAATTAATAAAAAAATAATTAGTATGGATTTTTCTCATCCACACTAATTATTATACATCCTATTATTTTATGCTTTTTTTCTAGATTTAATTGCTCCAATAACTATTGGAATTAAGCTGATTAAAACAATAGCAATTACAACTACTGAAAAGTTTTTCTTAACATATGAAATGTTTCCAAAGAAGTACCCTACTGATATAAATAATGTACACCAACAAAGACCTCCAAAGAAATCTATCACTCTAAACTTAGAGTATTTCATCTTACCAGCCCCTACGATAAATGGAACTATTGTACGAATAATCGGGAAAAATCTAGCTAAGAAAATAGATTTTCCTCCATGTTTTGCTACAAAGTTTTCAGCGTCCTTTATGTTCTCATCAGACACAAACTTTTTAAACCACGCTTTACTCTTTAGATAATCAGAGAAGTTTCTTCCAATAAAATAGTTACAATTATCACCAATTACTGCGGCACTTACACATAAGAATAATAATAAAAAGATGTTATTCCCTGTTGCAGCCCACAATGCACCACTAGCGAACAATAATGAATCACCTGGTAAAAACGGCATAAACACAACACCAGTTTCAATAAAGATAATTAAAAATATTATCCCATACATCCACCATGGTCCATGTTGTGTCATTAATTCACCAAGATGTTTGTCAATATGCAATACAAAATCAATTAAAAATTTAATTGTTTCCAATGTAATCCTCCTAAAATTAATATGTCCTAATGATTATACCATAGACACTATAGCCTGTCTAATAATCATATAGTTTTAAACATTAATCTCTTATGAATTTTTTCATTTCAGCAATGTAGTCCGCATTACTTTCGTGTTTTCTAAGATGATTTAAAACCCCGATTGTTGGTTCACTAACATCTTCAAGCTTTCTACGTGTTTGCCATAAGATTTTCACTTCATCTTCCGTTAGTAATAAATCTTCTTTTCTTGTAGAACTCTTCAAGAAATCAATAGCCGGATAAACTCTTCTTGAAGCTAACTCTGGTGATAAGACAATTTCCATATTCCCAGTTCCTTTAAACTCTTCAAATATTAGATCATCCATTCTCGAACCAGTATTAATCAAGGCAGTTGCGATTATAGTTAAACTTCCCCCACCTTCTACATTCCTTGCAGCTCCAAAGAATGCTTTTGGCTTGTGAAGGCTCGATGGATCTACCCCTCCACTTAAGACTTTACCACTACTTGGTTCTACAATGTTATAAGCTCGTGCTAATCTTGTAATACTGTCCATAAGTATAATTACATCTTGACCAAGTTCTACACGACGTTTAGCGTGCTCAATTACCAACTCAGCTACTTTGATATGATTTTCAGAAGTTTCATCAAATGTTGAACTTACAACATCCGCTCCTCTTACCGATCTTTCCATATCAGTAACCTCTTCAGGTCTTTCGTCAATTAAAAGAATAATTAACTTCTTATCAGGATAATTTTTCCTAATAGAATTTGCGATATCTTTTAGCAATGTTGTTTTCCCAACTTTAGGTGGTGCAACAATCAATCCACGTTGACCGAATCCAATCGGTGCTACCAAATCAACAAATCTTGTAGAAAGTTTTTCCTTAGTAGTCTCTAAAACAATTTTTTGATTCGGATAAATCGGTGTTAAAGCTTGAAAATGTGCTCTACCTTTTGCAACTTCTGCATCAACATCGTTAACTTTATCAACTTGAAGAATACCTGCAAACCTTTCACCTTCACGAGGTTTACGAACTTTTCCATAGACTTCGTCACCTTTTTTCAACTCAAAACGGCGAATTTGAGAAGCGGAAATATAAATATCCGTCTCTCCTTTTTTATAATCAACCGTTCTCAGAAAACCAAAACCGTTCTCTGGATGAATATCATCTAAAATTCCAGAAGCATAATAATGTTCCTCACTAACTGATTGTTTTTCTAAAATTGCTAAAACTAATTCTTTTTTATTTAAAGTATAATATCTTGGAACACCTAGTTCTTTAGCTAAAGCTGTAAGTTCTTTAGTATTCATACTTTTATACATTTCATCAAATTTAACGTTACTCATTTTCTTCCTTTCTCTGTATATTGTACAGAAATCTAACGAAAAATATTTCAAGAAAAATATTTTATTTAAAATTTTTTAAAATTCCTAACAACTTTAAACGAGAGTAACTTAAAACCATTATTTTCAAAATCGATTTTAAAAGTTACCCCCGTTCGGTTTATAAAATATCTTAAACTCTTATTATTTATCTCTTACTTAGTACAATTACTGCTGATAGAATAAAACCTGCCCCAATTAAGTCTATCGTTCCAAATGTCGTCCCCAGTAACAGGAATGAGAACATTATAGCTGCAATCGGTTCAAAGCATCCGATAATACTTCCCGTGACCGCACCAATTAACCTAACACCTTCTAGATATGTAGAAAATGATAAAATTGTACCAACTAAAATTACTCCTGACATACATATTAAATCAATTAATTTAAAATTATCCGGAATATAATAACTACCTGTTAAAAAGTATACTACAATACCAGAAAATAATAGTCCCCAAGCCATTATAGGCATTACACCGTATTTTGTAGTTAAACTTATTGAAAAAATATTATAACTAGCAAGACCAAATGCAGAAAGTAATCCCCAAAATAATCCTAATGTAGAAATAGTCAGTTTACTAAAATCAAAATGGGTTGCTATTAACACAGTTCCAAATAGTGAAACTACTATTGCAATAACTTCTCTCGGAAGGGGCCATCTTCTACCTATGACACAATAATATAACATTATTATTACTGGACCAATATACTGTATAACCGTTGCCATACCGGCATTAGTATACTTAATTGTTAAAAAAAATGTTCCCTGACAGATTAACAGACCAAAAAATGAGAAATTTAGTAGTTTTAAAATATCTTTCTTATCTGAAAATACTCTTACTAAGTTGTTTTTATCTTTAAGGAATAACATAGCTACCATTACGATTCCAGAGAAAAATAATCTATTAGCTATTATCCAAACAGGGTCTATTTTTGATATATTTAGTAAATATTCCCCTAATACTCCTGATAATCCCCAACATGTAGCCCCTAGTAAGGTGAAGATTATACCTTTTTTCATCGTACTTTGTCCCATAGTTACTCTCCTAATGATCAAATAGTTTCAGACTAGAACTAACAATTTTATTAGATTTTTCTATTACTTCATCATATTTCTCATCTTTTGATAATAAGATACTAGTGAATAAAGTAATCATATTGTTCTGAGCTACCATCATATTTCCACAAGTATAAAACTTAGCATCTAAATCATTAGTAATGTATCCGAAAGGAGAGTACCAAAAACCATACCCTACATTATAATTTTCATCGAAGAATTTCTTCGCGACATTTTCTGGATAACCTTTTATTATCGGCATAGGATATAAAAGACTAAGAGCTTTTATCGCTTGTTGCGAATCTTCAACTTTAGAATTTAAAACAGAAAATACATCAAGCTTTTTACCCATTAGTGTCTTATCATCATACACCTTAAAATCAGTATTATAATGGGATTCAAAATTTTCCTTATACTCATTGATTATTTCTTCTTCATCAAACATAATTGAATAATCATTATTAAATAAGTTTTCTTTCTTCAAATAAAGATGTGCTTTTAGATCATTATCTGTGTAATCTAAGGATATTAGAGGGTTTGTAGTAATGAATAAACTTTTTTTAGATTCAAATGCTATAAAGTACCTATTTTTACTTAGAAGATATTTTGTTACCGCTCCTAAAGAAGTATTATTTTCTAATAATATTAAATTTTTTCTTGATAAAACTATTCGTTTTAATTCTTCTTTTTCTATTTGAAGAAGAGCTTTTCTAATATTTTCTTGCCAAAGCTCTGGATAAATCTCTCTAACAACATTAATCTGTGGTTCACTAGATATTTCATTTTCATCATCAAGTTTGTTTAAAAATGAAATTCTCTCCGCCCATAATTCAGAAAACTCTTTTTCCTCTTTCATATTAAAGAACAATGTAATATAAACATCATCACCTTTAAAAACTGCGAGTATACCTGGTACAACAAACGAAGTATCACTAAAATCTACCCACTCTTGGCTGTTTTTATTATTACCGTCAGAAATTCCACCGTAAATACCAAAGTATTCACAATCATGTTCATCTATCTCTAAAATACTTACCTGTGCTCTTAACTCTTCAAACCCAGATAGAACACTACTATTATCAAAACTTGTTAAAAAATCATTAGAGTCTAATAACCATGTTGCTTCATAACCTATTCCAATTATAGAAGATTTAGTATCAGGGGTTCTTATAATAAATCTCTCACCTTTTTTTGGAGTGAAAAGACTGATAAATTGAGCTTCAGTAAAAGTTTTCTTCAATTTGAATTTTACAACAAGCTTATCATCAAGAACTGTATCACTAAAATCATAATCTATAATTTTCTGATAATCATTCATACTTATTACCTATCCTTTTTTTTCTCCTCATTTTGTAATTTTTCTTCACGTTCTTTAATTTCTAATTTTTTTTGTCTTTGTTTAATAAGTCTATTTACTTCTTCTTCTGATTTATAACTAGCTTCTTTATCAGTAAAAATAAATAGATTTTTATGATTATTTAAGATTGACAGAATAGTCTTATTGTCTGAATCCTCATTCTCAAATAATTCTGCTATGTATTGTCTCTTATCACTACCTAATACAACTACAAATAAATTTCTGGCTGCCATTAGGTTTTCATATCCAATACTTATTAATTTATTACCGTTTATTTCCATTCCAGCCATCTGAAGCTTAGATTTTTCCTCATTTGAAAATTCTACAATGTGAAGATCTTTATTTTCTTCATCTGCATATCGATAATCAAGTATTCCACCATCTGATCCTAAGAAAACTACGGCAACATCGATTGGATTCTCATCTAATACTTCTTTATAGCTAGTTAAATCTTTATCACATTCATCACTGTTTAAAGCTTCAGGATAATAAATGTTTTTCGCTTCAACATCTAATTTCTTGAAAAGTTCATGTCTTGCATAACGATATAATCCAAATCTTTCCTCTATATCAATATCAGCAAACTCACGTTGCCCTAGCATAATTACATGTTTATAACGATATTTCCCCATTTTATTATCATCTATCATTCTATTTGTAAATTGAGTATTAATAATATTTTCTGGTAAACAAATAACTGCACCATCTTCTAAATTTTTTTCAAATTCATCATACATTCTATTTAAAACTGCTGTTTCACTATTACATACTATATATTTCACAATTTCACCTCCATAGTTTAATAAATCATTTTTTATTATACCACAATTAGACTCTACTAACAACGTGATAAAATTTCATAATTGTGCTATTATTTTAAGTTACTCTATTTCAATTAAACTTGACAGAACATAAGAATAGACATAAGTTTTAATATTATTTATTTTATAATATTCTGCTATCGCTTCTTTATAAATTCTAAGTTGTTCTCTGTGTCTATCTCGTAAAACTTCTTCTCCGTTCCTACTAGTCACGTGATCCGTTTTATAATCTACGATAATTGCTTCATCATCAGAAATTTTAATAAATAAATCGACAACCCCTTGCAGTATAACATCTATATCACTTTCACTATCATCATATAATTCTTTTGCTTTCTTAGCAGTTGTGAAAGCTATCTCGGTTTGACAGAACTTACTTTTAGATACTAATTTTATTAACTCACTATTAATAAAATTAGTAATCTTTTCTATATCATCTTTATTATTTATATTATCAAATTCTTCTTGAGATAGTATTCTATGTTCTTTTATATTCTGTAGCAAATTATCTGTTTTCTTTAAGCTATCGATGTAACTCACTACATCCGAAATCTCTACTCCTGCTCTCGTATCATTAACTATCTTTTCAAAAAGTTTATGAATGATATTCCCTCTTAAAATCGCCTTGCTAGTAGATGTTGATTTTTTCAATGTAGTTAATTCTAAGTATCCTCGTTTTTCTTTTTTATGATTCCACTCATGATCTTTAGTATTAATTTTTTTCAAGGCACTATATGAAGTTTTAGCAGGAAATACTTTATTTTTTACTTCAATCGTGTGATTATCACTTTGTTTGCTTGATTCTTCCTGTTGCTTACTTTCAAATTGTTTATAAAAATCTTCTAAATTAAATTCCGAACTATCTTCTTCATCTTTTACAAGTGGCTCACTTTCATAAACTTTAAACAAAGCATCTTTTTCATTTTCAAAAATAAACTCTTCTCCATAATCACTCAGTAGATTATTTAAGATTTTCTCAAAATTATCATCCTCTATTAGAGCTTGATATAACGGTTTATCTTTAGCCTTCTCATTATTTAATTCTACACCATTTGGACTCACGAGGTATAGCGAATTTTCAGCACGAGTCAGTGCAACGTATAAATTACGTACTTCTTCTTCTCTTTCACGTAATTTTATTAAAATACTATTATATTTATACAGCTGATTCAATTTTTCTATATTACTAGAAATTAAACCAAACTTTTGAGCTAATTCTTCTGCGTTGATACTTAAACCAAAGATTTCTGTGAATAATAATTCACCTGTATAACCTCTTTTACTAAATGAAGTATCTAAATCTGCCACAAAGACTGTTTTATATTCTAATCCTTTCGAAATATGAATCGTTGATAAAGTTACACTATCATTTGGTGTGCGTTTTTTTGTTTCAAATACCTCATCATTTTTTATAATTTTTAATTGATTTACCAAGCCACTCAATTTATTATCTATATTTTGATAGTCATTAACAATATCTATAAAGTTTTCATAATAATCTAATTCTTCATCATTTGTATCAATTGTTACTAAATAATTTTTAAAATCTGTATCAATAGCTATACATTCCAATAGATTTGGAAGTGAGTTGTTCAAACTGAAATTCAACCATTTTTTTAATAAATTTACAGTATTATAATCTTTTTCCTTTTCACTATTTTGTAATTTTTCAAAAAGATTTTTCCCTTTTGTTATGGATAATTTTAATAATTCATCATTACTGTAATCAAATATTTCAGTATGTAAAATTGCTAGTAAACTAGCGTCTCTATTCGTATTATCTAAAAACCTAAGAATATTATACAAAATATTAAATGTATTAGATTCAGTAAATCCTACCTTTTCCTTAAAGAATAACGGTATATTGTATTTGGCAAAAACTTCTTTAAAACTAGACATTTTTGTACTATTTCTAACTAAAATAGCATAGTCACTATATTTTTTTCCATTTTTTATACCTAATAATATTTCATAGGCAATATTTTCTATAGATTGTTCTCTATATGATTTCTTATCTTCTAAAGGTTCACCTGTAAAATAATTAATCTTACCATTAATTAACCTAGTTGGAATAATTTCAGAACTATTCTTTTCTTTTGCTTTCGGATAATATAGTGCACTATCTTCTCCATAACTTACCCCAGCATTTTTATTCCCCATAAGTCTATTAAAAATATAATTACTAGATTTTAATATATTAACATCACTTCTAAAGTTTTCTTTTAAAACTATACAAATTCCTTCAGAATCATTTTCAAAAGAATATTCTTGTTTTTCTGAATAATTATCAATTTCTAGTTTTCTATAACTATTATATTTCTGTTCGAATAAATCAGGATTTGATCCTCTAAAGCCGTAGATCGCTTGTTTCACATCGCCTACCCTAAAGAAATATACGCCTTCTCCTCTAATCAGATTTAAGATATACTCTTGAAGGTTATTATTGTCTTGATACTCATCAACATATATTTCTAAGAAATAATTTTTATAATACTGGGCCGCTTCACTAGGAACAATTTCTCCATTCTCTTCTCTAGTTAAAGCCTTTATAGCAAGGTGGTTTAAATCAGAAAAGTCTAAAAAGTTATTCTCTCGTTTTCTTTTAATGAAATCATTGTGCAGTTTCTTCAATAAACTTGTAATCGACTTAGCCAATAAATTCATTTTTTCTATAACTCTAAAATAATTTAAATAATCAATAAGAACTCCGTGAACTTCACTTAATAGCCCAGCATCATAAATATTATCTTCAATCTCAAACTGTGTATTAAGCTTACTTATAAGCTCTTTTATCTCTTCAAGTTGTTCTTGATTACTCTTTATAGAAACTTCATCTTCATCTATATACCTTGCAAGCTTTTCTTTTTTTGTTTCATCTAAATTTACAAGAGACAATATATCTAATGAACTTTCCTTCTTACTATTTATTAAGTACTGTTGTACATACTCACTGAAATCTATCGCAGTAGCTATACTTTCCTTTTGAGTTAGCTCACTAACTTTATTAAACTTATCTATTACACTATTTTCTTCAACTTCAAAATTGGTAGTTACTAAATTGTTTAGTTTTGCAAAATCTTCATCTAGATAATTTTGGAAATTTGGAATATTTAATAGTTTATAGTATAAATCAATAATATAAGAACTAATATTTTGTTTAGAGCCAAATACTGTAAATAATAGGTCAGTCGTATTAGAATCTTCCTGTACTAATTGTTCAAGAACATTTCCTATCGTTTCATTCAATAATCCTCTACTATTCGCAAGTATACTAAAATTAGGTGATAAATATTTAATTTCATCATCAATCTTTTCTTCAACTAGATAATAAAATTTCTTCAGTACATTTAAACAAAAACTATCAATAGTACTTATATAAGCATCATTCATTAACATTCTTTGTTTTCTTAGATATATTAAATCTTCTTCCTTATTAGTAGATAGTAATCGTTCACTGATTTTATTCTCAATTCTTACAATCATATTCTTCGCCCCAGCAGTCGTGAATGTCAGTACTAGTAGACGATCCACATCCCATCTATTAGAAGCTACCTTCCTCGCGATTCTTTCAGAGAGCACTTCAGTTTTACCACTTCCAGCAGCTGCCGCAACAAGAACATCAGCACCGATAATAGCTATTGCTTGCCATTGCGGGGCTGAATAAGAGTGTTTTCTAGAAGCAGCTATTTTATCAATCTTCTCAATTTTTATCATATATTTATCCTCTAATTTCACATTAATTATCATTATATATTTTAACATACTTTAAGCTTTATGGTATAATATTTTAAAATACTATTATGTTTATTACTAAATTATTTTAAAGGTGAAATGTAATGAATCGAAAAATTTTAGCGCTAGCTCCAATTATTGCAGCTAGTTCAATAATAAGACAAAATAAAAAATTAAAAGTAAGAAAAACTACTCTTAAGTTTGATAAACTACCTCAAGATTTTGACAATTTTAAAATCGCTCAAGTTAGCGACATTCACTGTGATAGGATTGGATATAGTGACCTGTCATTTATAAAAAAAATTAAGAATTTTAATCCGGATATAATTGTTATTACTGGAGATATTCTAGATAGCTATAATAATGATATGGATATTGCTTATAACATTCTAAGTCAATTAGCAATAGTAGCCCCGTGTTATTTCGTCTCTGGAAATCATGAACTAAGACTTCCTGAAGAATACGAGCAACTTAAAAATAGAATGAAAAAACTTAATATTACATATTTACACAACAGTAAGCTATTTATCACAAAAAATAATGAAAGTATTAATTTGGTTGGAGTTGAGGATTATAATTTCTTTAAAAATGAAGATAAGTTAAATCATAGAGCAAACTTCATAAAAACTTTAGAAGAACTTTACTCACCAAATCACTTTAATATACTTTTATCACACAGACCTGAGAAATTTTCGATTTACGCAGATATAAAATACGATCTTATCTTTGCAGGACATGCTCATGGTGGTCAATGGAGAATTCCATTTGTAGGTGGTATCTACTCTCCTAGTCAAGGTTTCTTTCCAAAATATACTAATGGCAACTATGTACTAGAAGATTCAACTTTAATTGTTTCTCAAGGGCTTGGCAACAGTTCATTCCCTATTAGGATTAATAATAGAATAGAGTTAGTTTTAGCAACATTAAAAAAAATAAAATAGAAATAAATTACCGACTCAAAAAGTTAGAACTCGATTCTTTCTTTTTAGAGTCGGTAATTTAATTATATTATTTTACAGCTGAAGTTTTTGGCAATGCTTTTTTAACATTTTTATCCATTGGTTTTACTTGTTTTTTAGGTGTTTGAGTAGCATCTGGAAGTTTAAATTCTGGTTTGTGATTAACCAGTGCGTCTCCATTTGTATGAGTTTCAGTTAATTTATCATATTTTTTGGCAGCATCATCTAGATATTTTTTTTCAGCATCTCCTGCTTCTTTACCAGTTGGTGTATCTACATCTTTCGGTGAAGCTGATGGTGTAGTTCCTGCAGGAGTTGTTGGTTGTGTTGGCCCTTCTGCTTTTACAAATCCCCCTGAAAGTGTTCCAAATGGAACAGCAAGTGCTACTAAAGCTGTTAGTAATAATTTTTTAGATTTCATATTAAAAATCTCCTTTACAAATAATTTTTTCAAATATATTATACTGCTACTATATAATTATATCAACAAAAATTTGTTTTTTTACGTAAACGAAAACCTTTAAAATTAACTTTTATAAAGAAAATAGACTCTCTTTTTTTATAATTTTAATATTTTAAATCTCGGAGACATATATAAAGAATCACCTGTATAGCTCATTTAACTATACAAGTGACTCTTTAATTATTAAAAATATAATTTTTCAAATTTTTCTATTTTTTCTTCGAAGTCTTGAAGAGCTAATTCAATTGGTTCTGGTTTAGACATATCTACACCTGCATTTTTTAGGACCTCAATTGGATAATTAGAGCATCCTTTTGAAAGAAACTCATCAATATAAACTCTAGCATTTTTACTGTCTTCTAGGATTAACTTAGATAAAGCTTGTGCTGCTGAGTAACCAGTCGCATATTGGTACACATAGTAATTGTAATAAAAGTGAGGTACTCTAGACCATTCATATTTTATATCTTCATCATAAGTAAATACATCACCGTAGTATTTCTTAATTAAGTTGAAGTATTCAGTATTTAAATATTCAGCTGTTATAGCTCCCCCATTTTGAAGATGTTGATTAATTTTATGCTCAAATTCTGCAAATTGTGTTTGTCTGTATACTGTAGCTGTAAAGCCGCTTAATGCTTCATTTAGAACTCGTAGCATTCCATTTTTATTACCTTCTTTTTCGAATTTATTATAAAGGTATTCCGTTAATAATGCTTCATTACAAGTTGATGCAACCTCTGCAACAAATATTGAATAATCTCCATATACGTATGGCTGATGTTTTCTAGTATAGTAAGAATGCATAGAGTGCCCAAGTTCATGAATTAAAGTATATACATCATTTAATGTACCATCAAAATTTAATAGTACAAATGGTTTTGTAGTATAGCCACCCCATGAATATGCACCAGAACGTTTACCTTTATTTGGATAAACATCAATCCATCGTTCTGTAAATGCTTTTCTCATATCATTAACGTACTCTTCACCCATTGGTTTAACCGCTTCAAGTACAATATCACGAGCCTCTTCGAATGTAAATTTCAATGGTTCTCCTTTTACCATCGATACTGATCTATCGTATAGTCTAAAATCTTCAAAGCCTTTCGCTCTTTTATGTAAACTATAGTATCTTTGTAAAGCAGGGATTTTCTGATTTACAACCGATACTAAATTATCATAAACTTCTTCTGGAATTAAGTTATTAGATAATGCATTATTTCTTGTTGATGAATATTTATGAACATCTGCATAATATTTTTTTCTTTTTAAGTTTCCACCTAATGTAGAAGCTAATGTATTATTATGTTTTTTAAAATAATTATATAAAGCACGGAATGTATTTTTTCTAAGGACTCTATCCGTACTTTCCATATAAGTTCCATAAGTACCATGAGTTAAAGTATGTTTATTTCCATCTTTATCTTCTACTTGTTCAAATTCAACATCAGCATTATTTAATGCTGAAAAAGTTTCATCACTTGCATTTAAAGCTTCTCCAGCCATCGCGATGATTTTTTCTTGTTCTGCATCTAATGTATGAGGTCGTTTTTTATTAAGTTTTTCTAATTTAAACTTATAAACTTTTAATTCTTCTAATTCTTCTAATTCTTCTACATATCCTGAAAGTACATTCTCTTCAATAGAAAGAAGTTCCGGTTTTAAAAATGACCATTCAGAATCAAACTTAGAATTTAAATTCATAGTTTTAGCATATATTTCACCATATTCTGCATTTGTACTATCCTGATCTTTTCTTAGAAAAGCATAAATAGTTAATTGTTCCATTTTTAAAGACATATCTTCTTCTGCTTTAAAAACTTCTAATAATCCTTTTGCTCCTTCTTTAACTTTTCCTCTATATTGTTTTATTTCAGGGATAAGTTTTTCAACTTCTTTAAATTGGTTCCAAAAATCTTCATTTGTTTTAAACATCGATTCTAAGTCCCAAGTATTTTCAACTTTTTGATCTTTTCTTAGTAATTCCACCATATTATTTCTCCTTATGTATAATACATAGTCTTCATTATAGCACATATTTTAGTAATTTGGTAATATATATTTTTAAAATTAACTTAAATTTTCTGAAAACAAAAAACTAATCCTCTACTTCCTTCTTATCAAGTGATCATAATTTTCATGCCCTATAAAGATTTCACAATTTTTTTTGAATCCATAACTTTCATATAATTTTCTCGCTCTATCATTTGACTGAGCAACATTTAAACTTAACTTATGATATCCACTATTAACAAATTCTGTTAAGAGCTTATTACCAATACCTTCTCCTCTTGCATGAGAAAAAACAAATAATGTGTCTAAATAGAATTCTCCAACCAATACTTCATCATAATCAAAAATCATCGAATCTTTCTTCAGATTAAAATTACTTACAACTTCGCCATACCAAAACTCTTTCATTTTATTGACTTCATCATAATGATATGTGAAAGAGAATCCTTTAATCTCACCTTCAATTTCATATACCGTACAATTTTTATAACTAAATCTGTCATATTCAGATGAAAATACATATTCTAAAATCTTTAAAACCTTCTCTTCTGAATAATCTTTTAAGATATCTATCTCTAATGATTTAATAAAGTCAAATAATCCTTCTACTACTTTATTATCTTCTTTCGTTGCTTTTCTAATCATTTTTCCTCCTATACAATAATATCTTCTATCTCTAATGACGTTCCATTAATTATACGACTTTTATAAGAAATACTCGCCGGGGAATCATCTGTCCATATTTCTTCAAACCATAATCTGAATTTTTCTATATCAAAATCAACTTTAACCAATTCAACATATAATCCATTTCTATATTCCGAATATATCGCTTTTTCATGGCTACTTTTAGCTATTCTAGTAATTAGACCAAATGTTTGTCCCTGGATATTCGCCATTCCTGCTGCGCCATTATTAATAACAATATTTCTACCATTATCATAGACTGCTGGTAAGCACGTATGTGTTGTTGCTAGTATATCAATATTGTTTTCTTCAAACCAACTATCTAGCTCTTTCTTTCTAGATTCTAATTTCAAATTATCATTTGAACATTCCCAACCTGACATACTTTTTTCATCACCATGGGTAATTGCAATCTTTTTACCTGAAAAATCTAAAACTAAGGTTTTTGAACGTTCTTTTATATCATTAAGAATATCATCACCTTTAATATTTTCTTTCATCATATTATGAATAATATTTGATCGTTCTACCACTCCATCACTAACATCCTGAGGATAATTACAACCACATCCTAAAGATGATGTATTATTTAATAATTCAAATTCAACATTTCCTAAAAGTTTTATACTATCTTTAGATAACTCCTCAACCTTTAAAAAATCTTCTTTTTCGACATCAAACCAATGCATATCACCATTAAAAACTACTTTCGCATTTTCATCCTGTGCCATTTCATTGATAATCTCTAAAGCATAACTATTTCCATATAACCCTCCAACTACATAGATTACTTCTGCTTCCAATTTTTTAATTTTTTTTGTCCAATTCTTCCTAAGAATATACTCTAATGAACAATTTCTACCTTTTTCCATATAACTCTCTCCAAAATAAATAAAAGTAAAGACTTATCATCTTTACTTTTATTATATTATATTTATTTATTTTTTGCGAACATTCCTGGCACTACATAACCAATAGTACATAAAATTAATCCGTATAAATTAACTCCTAAAAGCAATGCATTCTTACCTGTACCAATTGCCCAACTTGTAGGAATTAAATTAATAGTTAATAATATTCCTAGAATAATTCCAATCCAAAAACTTAAGTGGAATCCTAATTTTGTTGGTTTAACAAAACCGTGTAGTAAGAAAATCGGTGCTAATCCAATTACCATCGTTCCACTAATCGTTGTAGCTTTAAGAATATCTGTTCCCATAACCATTGGAAGATTACCTATAATAGCAAATGCAATCATAAATAAAATAGCTACTTTCTTAGGATCTTTTAATCCTCTATTAGACATTTCTGGTAAATCCTTAGCAGTTAACTTCCCTAAACTTGCAAATGTAGAGTCAAGAGTAGAACCTGCTGCTGATACCATTACTACTATCATAGCAAAATACCCTACGACTCCTAAAGTCTTACCTAAAGCTGCTGGAACGTTACTACTTACTTCCATTCCGATTAACTTCGCATGAATTCCAATAAAACTAAAGATTAAAATAGAGAAGAATCCTAAAATACCAGATACGAAAAATGCACGAAGCATAGTCTTCTCACTAGCGATAAATCCTCTATCTGTTAATACTGGATCGTGGAATGGGTAACTAAATAATTGTAGAATTGTTACAAGTAACATATCTACACCTGCGTTCATCGCCCAATTTCCTGATGTTACAAAATCACTAATGTTATGCTGTGGTAAAATTAATGTTACTACCCAACCAACAAAGAATATAAAAATAACAGCTTGGATAACATCAGTTACGATTGAACTTCTTAATCCACCAAGTACAGTATACCCTAAAGTAATAGCAGTAAATAGAATTGCAGAGATAATAAACTCTTTACTACCTGCTTTTCCATAATACCCACCTACTACAGAAGTATTACTCCATACTTCATTAAATAAACGAATAAGTATTGCAGCTGAAAATGCAACAGAAGCCGCTTTTCCATAATTAGAAGTTAAGAAACTTACTAATCCTTTTGCTTGGTACTTTGTTCTTAATCTATAAATTGCTAAACCACAAATAGGAATACAAAGCCAATATGTTGCATAAGCCAATCCACCTACAAATCCATATTGAGCACCTAAGTTTGCAGCGTTAGTTACAGATTTAGCAAAAATCCAACTTATAAAAATACTTAACATAAGCATCATTTCAGTAGGCTTTTCACCTCTGTTACCGTCACCTCTAAAGAATCCTGCTTCTGTTACCTTCTTAGGTGATAATAAAAACATTACCACTCCATAAACAATTAAAAATCCCCAAAATAGATATCCTGTCATATCATTCATTTTCTATAATATTTCTCCTTATTATTTTAATCTAATACTACTTCTCCGACATTAGCGTATCTTGCAAATGAAGGTTCATAGTTTCGCACTTTAAAACCTAACTCTTCTAATATTACCGCAACGTACGAAGCACGAACTCCAGTAGTACAATAAGTAATCTGTAGTTTATTTTTATCCAAACCTTTGTCAACTACATATTTTTCTAATTCTTCTCTAGATTTTAAGAATCCATTATTATCAACTAACGTATTAAATGGAAGTGAAATTGCACCAGGAACGTGACCTGATTTATTCTCTCCATAAATTACACGACCATTATATTCAACTTCTAATCTAGTATCAATAATTTGAACATCTGTATTACCTATTCTTGATAATAATTCGTCTGTATAAATAGCTTTATCATTTTGAGTTGCTTCGCTACGAACTACATCGCTAACATCAATTCTGTCAGTTGATGGTTCATAATTTTTATTAAATCCTAATTTTTCGACTTGTTTATATCCACCATCGACAAATTTAACATTATCAAATCCTGCATAGCTAAATGTATACAGAACTCTTGCTTCATCTCCAAATCCTTGTTCAGGCATGGTAAAACCATATACTAGTACTTCAGATTCATCGGTAATTCCTAGTTTAGAAAAAATTTGTTGATAATTCTCTTTAGATAATAATTTTCCAAGTTCTTCACCACCAAACTCTCCAAGTAAACTTATATCAGTCCAATCAACAACGATTGCTTTGTCATACATTAAAGAACCTTCTTCAAGCATTCCCCCGCGGGCATCTATCACAACTACATTGTTATTTGTTCTATTATTTAATAAATACTCAGCATCAACCAACTTTTTAAAATCAAATTGTGTCATAACTTATCCTCCTTTCTGACTATACTATTATTTATTATATCATAGCTTTTAATTAAAAAATATAATTTCGCATTCTAAATATCATAAAATTATTATATTTTTAAAATAACTAAGTATATACAAATTTAGAGAATAATATTTTTATTCAAATCGTAAACATAACTATTTACAACAGTAAATAATCATGATATAATAAATCGGAATTGTTTTGAATTGAATGATTAAGGAGAAAATAGAATGAACAAGAAAAAAATGATTATTACCGGTGCATGCGGTTCATTAGTAATTGGATTATCTGCATTTGCAGGATACGAATACGGAAAACACCAGGCTTATGAAACTGCACCACTAGTACAAAATACAGCACAAGCAAAAAAAATTAATTACTCTGACAAAGTTAGCTCAGTAGTTGTAAGTGAAATTACTGAAGATGGTTATGTTACACTTCATGGTGACCATAGCCACTATGAAAAAGGATTAGTACCTTACAACGCTAAGATTCTTGATTCATTAGTTTATAAAAATAAAGACTATAAACTAAAAAATGAAGATATTCAATATGAACTTGCAGAGGGATATGTAATAAAAGTTAATGGTAAATATTACTACTATCCAAAAGAAGGTATTACTCAAAATAATGTTGTTGACGAAAGTACTGGAAAAGAAATTTCAGCACATGCACATCACCACCATCACCATGGAGAATCTAGTGAATCTAAAGGAAGTGGAGATAACTACACATTTAATCCAAAAGATATCGTAAGTGAGACTCAAGATGGTTACGTAGTTCGCCATGGAGATCACTTCCACTATATTAAGAAAAGTGAGTTATCAAGTTCACAATTATCACAAGCAAAAGAATCAGGAGTTAATCCTTCTTTAGCAGCATCAACAGCTGGAGTAACAACTCCTACGAGTGATGGCTATATCTTCAAAGGTGAAAGTGATATTATAGGTAGAAACAGTTTTGGTTTTATAGTTCAACATGGTAATCACCAACATATTATCCCATATTCACAGTTAAGAGGGACACAATGGGAATATTTATTAAATGATCAAGGAACTACAAGTAATAACACTAATACAACAGTAGTAAATACTCCAAAAACTAATATAGTAAATGACAATCATCATGACAATTCAGCAGATCATGGAGATGATTATAAATTTAATCCAAAAGATATAGTAAGTGAAGATGAAAATGGATATACAGTACGTCACGGAGATCACTTCCACTACATTCCAAAAAATAAAGTAGAGAAACCTGCTGAAACAGTTAAACCAACTCCAGCTATTCCTACTCCTTCTTTACCTAAGGTTGAAAAAATTATAGAGATAGTCAAACCTACACCAGTTATTCCTACTCCAACCTTACCTGAAGTGAATAAAGTAGAAAAACCTACTGATGCTGTCAAACCAGCTCCAGTTATCCCTACTCCTTCTTTACCTGAAGTGAATAAAGTAGAGAAACCTACTGATGCTGCCAAACCAACTCCAGCTATTCCTACTCCTTCTTTACCTGAGGTTAAAAATGTAGAAAAACCAAAAGTAGAGGAGCCAGTTGTAAAACCTAGCATTTTATCATTTGCTGGTGTTCAATTCAAGACTAGTGATGGATTTGTTTTAAACGAAAATACTGTTGGCACTCCAACTTCATTAGGACTAGTGGTTGATCATAATGGACACCAACACTTTATATACTACAAACAACTAGTAAATTCTAAATTTGAAAAATTAATTCCTGAAAAATATTTAGAACAAGCTAAAAAAGAGTATAAAGAATTAGAAGATAAAGTAACTGAAAAAGTTAATTACTTATCAAGTAAAAATAACATAGATAAAAATACAATTAAATATGTTTCTACGGCAAAAGGAGATGCACTTTCTTATGATGGTAAAACAACATTATTAGATGATATTAATGTTAGCGATGTAACCGAAGCACCTACTGAAAAGCCAGCAGAAAACAACAAAGTAGAAAATAATACAGAAAAAGAAAATAAAGAAAATTATTCTGAGGAAGTAACTAAAAAAATTAATCACCTAGCTAAAATACTAGGAATTGATCCTAAACTTATTAAATTAGTGGAAACTGAAAATGGTCAAGCATTAACTTACCCTCATGGTGATCATAGTCACACTGTATTATTAAATGCAATTCATATTGATGAAACTGATGTTACAATAACTGAAGAGATCCAAAAACAAATTAATTATATTGCTGAAGTTTACGGAGTACCAAAAGAAGCTGTTAAAGTAACAAAAGATTTCTTCGTATTCAATGAACCAGCTCACGCTTACGATCCAACACATATTCACCCATATCTAATCCCTCGTGAAAAATTCCATATTCCAGAGGTTACAGGTGATGATGAAGTGGATTTTGAAAATGAATTACTTGCTTTATCAAAACGTACAGGTATTCCTGCAGATAAAATCAAACGTGACGGTGATAAATTTGTAATTCCTCATGGAGATCATGATCACTTTGTTAAAATTTTATCTAAAGGAGCAGACATCTACTACAAAAATAGAATTCCTAATATCACAGGAAACTATGTTGCGGGAGATTTCGATAAAGAAGCTGTATTCAAGCGTATCGAGGAACTTAAAGCTAATAACCTTGCTAAACACAGCAGCGATAAAAAACAAGCAAACCGTGTAAATCGTGCACTTGATCAATTACGTGCAACAATAGAAGAATTGCCAACTAACTCTACTAACGGATATCTGGAAATGTTAAATAATTTTGACAAAAAATACATCCAAGAAGAAGCTAACGCGGATACTACTAAAAATGATGAATTAGTTAAAAAATATAATACTCTACTAAATAGAATCAAAGATGCTGATATTGAAAAATATGGACTTTCAAAAACTGACTTAACTAATGAGTTAAATGAAGCTAGCTCAAATAAAGATGCTAATACACTAAACAAAGTTAGTCATATGTTAGATGAACTTCAAAAATTCGAAGATCGTGAAAGTATTACAACTGTAAGTTACATCAAATATTTCTTAGAAAATATAGATAGTGATAAGATCGATAACCAACTACGTGAAGAACTTGCTTCACTTGTAAAAGATTCTTATGAATCTCAAGCATTCATCACTAGAACACCGATGAGAACACTTGTAACGAGACTTATTAATGCGAAAAATGCTCTTCACTATGCACTAGAACACAACGAAAGTTCAAAAGTTGAATTCGGTGAAAAATATAATAAATTAAATGAAACTGACAGTGATGGTGCAACACTTCGATCTTCAGCTGATCAATTCGCTAAAGAAGCTAACGATCCATCATTCCCAATCGAATTCTCTAATGCCAAATATGACAAAGCAGATTTTGAAAAATATGCAAATAAAACAACCGAAAAAACTGAATCTACTACTCCAACAACTGAAGTAAAACCAGAAGAAGAAAAAGATAATAACACAAATAATGACAGTAACTCTGGAAATCAACCAAACAATGAAGTAAGTAAGCCTAAAGAAGAAAATAATACGACAGATAATAAAAAAGTAGAACTTACTCCTGAAGAAACTGCAAAAGTAAACTTACTTGCAGGAATCTTTAAACTTTCTCCAGATTCATTAAATGTTATTGAAACACCATATGGAAAAGCGGTGAACTTCACACTTGGTGGAAAAGCTGAAACGATATTAATTAATGATATCGATAGATTACTTGCTGCATTATTAGCAAGCGCTAAACCAAAAGAAGCTTCAACAGAAAACGAAAATAGTACGACTCTTAACTCAGAAAACGAAGTTTCTAATAGCAATAATAATACAACTACAGTAGAGCCAAAAAATAACACAGGAAAAGAAGAAACTTCTAACAACACAACAACAAAAGAAGATACTTCTAACAGCACTACGGCGAAAGAAGAAACAACCAACAACTAATCAGAAGAGAAATAATCTAAAAAGACTTGACAAAAAAGATAGAAATAGAGTAAAATTAGGTTAAATAAATATATAAAATTTGATTATAGACATGTTTTAATCTAAAAACATTCCCAGAGAGAGTACAAATGCTGAAAGTGCTTATTGTTTATTTTAAAATTCTACTATAAATAATATCAAATTAAATTTCAAGAATCTTTTAGATTGAATTTGGGTGGAACCACGGTATAGAAATTAATCGTCCCTTGCGTCTTTGACGTAAGGGATTTTTTATTTTACTTGTAAAAATTCAATCAAAATAAAATAATTAGAAGGAGCATATAATTATGTTAGATATTAAATTATTCAGAGCAAATCCTGAAATGGTAAAAGAAAAATTAGCAGCAAGAAACTTAGAAACAGATGTAGTTGACCTACTTATCGACTTAGATAAAAAACGTCGTGAGCTACTTGTTCAAGTAGAAGATTTAAAAGCACTTCGTAACAAAAAAAGTGAAGAGATTGCTATCTTAAAAAGAAAACGTGAAGATGCTTCAGATGTAATCGCAGATATGAAACACGTTTCTGATGAAATTACAACTCGTGATATTGAAGTTAAACAAATCGCTGAAGAAATTAACGAAAAAATTATTAGAATCCCTAACCTTATCTCTGATGAGACTCCTATCGGAGAAAACGAAGATGAGAATATCGAAGTTCGTCGTATTGGTCAAGTAAGAGAATTTGACTTCGAACCAAAAGCCCACTGGGATTTAGTTGAAGAATTAGATATTGCTGATTTCGAACGTGCAGCAAAAATCTCTGGAAGTAGATTCGTATACTACAAAAAAGCTGGAGCACTTCTTGAACGTGCATTAATCAACTTTATGATTGATACTCACGTTGTTGAACATGGATACGAAGAATTTATGGTACCTCAATTAGTTAATAGAACTGCTCTATTTGGTACAGGTCAATTCCCTAAATTCGTTGAAGATGTATATACAGTAGAATCTGAGGGATTAACTCTTATTCCAACAGCAGAAGTTCCATTAACAAACTACTACAATGGAGAAATCTTAACTGAAGACATGTTACCAAAAGGAGTTACAGCATTCAGTATCTGTTTCAGATCTGAAGCAGGAAGTGCTGGTCGTGATACTCGTGGATTAATCCGTCTTCACCAATTCAACAAAGTTGAAATGGTACGTTTTGCTAAACCTGAAAATTCATATGAACAATTAGAAATTATGACTGGACATGCTGAAAATATCCTTAAAAAATTAAACTTACCATATCGTGTAATTACTCTATGTTCTGGAGATACAGGATTCTCTAGTGCTAAAACTTACGATATCGAAGTTTGGTTACCAAGTTATAACGCTTATAAAGAAATCAGTTCTTGTTCAAACTGTACAGATTTCCAAGCGCGTCGTGCAAACATGCGTTTCAAACGTGAAGATACTGGAAAAGTTGAATTCCTTCACACATTAAACGGTTCTGGTTTAGCGGTAGGACGCTGTCTAGCTGCTATAATCGAAAACTATCAAAATGAAGATGGTTCTATCACAGTACCAGAAGTTCTTCGTCCATATATGCGTGGAATCACTAAAATTGAAAGAGACTAGTTTTCTATCCTATTAAAATATAGTTTTTCTTTTCATGATAAATGCCAAGAGAGTCTAACAATCCTCTCTTGGCATTTTTTATTCTATCAAAGTATAAAAAGTAGTGAATTAAGGTTCTCTCCTCTCAATTCACTACTTATTACGATACAATATAGACTATATATCTATCTGAGTTTTTTCAAACTTATCTAATGCTTGTAAATAACCTTCTGTTGCTGTAACATGCCAGGCTAAACTAACGTCCCTAAAGTTATTCAACCAATTTAGTACTTTTCTTAATTTAGCCGGATTATTTGCAAGTACAGTCTGGGCTTTATTTTCTAATTCTGTTAACCTACTATTGACTACAGCTTCATCAATATTCCCATTTACTTTAGGAATATCTATATAAGGTATTTTGTTTTGATTATATAATCTCCATCCAGGACTCTTAATTGGATAATAATGGTTGTGATCACCATGATTTACTATCATTTGTCCATCTTGCACCTGAATATGTTCAACTGTTGTATTCATACTGCTTGCCAATGCTGTTATTTCTTTTTCAAAATCTCCTTCTAAATCTGAACTCATCGTTGGAACAGTTATATCACTAAGCGCAATACGTTTAACTGCTCCGTTATAGTTAAATACTAACGTGTTATTCTCGACTGAAATGTCACTGACATTTATACCATAGAATAGAGAAATGTAATTTTTCTTGCTGTCTAATGTTGCTTTATCTTCAGTTATTGTTTCTTCACCTTTCTTAGCCAAAAATTCTTTTGCTTCTTCTAGTTGTTTAGCTGATAAATCAGATTTTTTAACGAAGTGATTATGATCACCATGTTTTACAATATAGCCATCTCCTTCTTCACTAACAATATTATTCACATCGAATACAAAATCATGTTCTTCAGTTTCAGTATGATTATGTGTTTCTGAATCGTGATTTGCCTCACTATTAGACGGCTCCGTTACTGAAGGTTCTTTATTCGCATCCTCAGCAGTTGGAGTAACTAGATTGTCTTTAACTTGTTTTCTTATTGCACTCAATTGTTTTTCTAAATCAATCTGTTTATTTCTGCTTTGATCTACACTGTAAGACATATCAAGATAGATAATACGAGCTTTTTGTTTTAATTCATCCGCTACTTCTGGAGCTAATTTTTTCTCATCTTTAAGTTTTAATATCTCTTCCTGTAGTTTTTCTGCCTGTTCTGTAATATAGTCTGCAGATAAAGTATAATTTTCTTTTATGTCTCCACCTTCGACTTTTTCAAAATTACTCATTATTCCTTTTGGAATATTCCCGCCACTTGGAATTTCTAACTCTTCTTTTGAAACAGTATTATGACTTATATCTAAGTATTCTAAAGTTTTATTTTTTTCTTTTAATGCTAATGTAGATACATAGTTATTTGACATTGTTAAGTATTTTAGCGCTGTAAGATTATTTACATTTTCCATTGATCTAATAACATTGTTATTAACTGTTAGATTAATTAATTTATCTTGTTTATTAGATGGAAACTCACTAATTTTATTTCCACTAGCATCTAAATTTTCAAGTGCAGATAGTTTATTAATGTTATTAATCTCTTCTAATTTATTATTTTTAATTTCTAGACTTGTAATTGTACTATTCTCAAAATCTAAACTATCAATCTTATTATTATTAACTTCTACACTTTCTAAAACTTTAGCATTTTTCAAATGAGATAATGTTGTTATTTTATTATCATTTGCCACTATTTTTTTCAACTTCGGTAAATTTGAAACAGCACTCAAGTCCCTTATATTAGTATTATTCACCGTCAGCTGTTCTAAATTATCATTTTTTAAGGTCGACAATTCTAACCCACTGTTGTTAGATAAGAATAAACGTTCTAATTCATTTTTGTTACTCAATGCATCTAATTTTGTAATATTATTATTTTCAAGACTAACTGCTTTTAAGTGATTTAAATCTTTTAGAGCTGAAATATCTTTAATCTTATTATTGTCTAAGTTCAACGACTCTAAGTTAGTAAGATTTTTTAGTACATCAATATTTTCAATATTATTTCCTGCAGCAGATACTAATTTTAAATTTGGATAATCTTTTAAGAATGAAATATCTTGTATATCATTTTCAGAGAAATCTATCCCTTCTAATGTAGGAATATTTTTTATAAATGAATAATCTTTAATACCTGTTCTTGATACGTATAATTGTTTCAATTTTTTGAATTTATAAACAGGTGTAATGTCATCGATAGAAGTATATCCAATACCTAGAACTTCAATATTTGGCATAAGATCCAGTCCATTTCTTTTAAGTGGATCTTTATTTTGACCTATGTTTAGATACTTAACAGTTTTTAACCACTCTTTCATTTTCTCTACATTTGTCTCGTGTGCAGGAAAATCAGTGTCTGCTGATGCGTGTTGAATATCATGGATAATGTCATCATCAAATCCTAATTTTTTCAGTGTCTCTGCTCCCGAATTACTATGTGGATCTGCCAAAGGTTTTGATTTATCTATGTCTTTTACCAATATAGTATGACTATGATCTCCATGTGGATATACCAGTGCCTTACCTTCTGCTGTTTCAATTACTTTTATAGAACTTTTATCTATATTTAATTGTTTAGCAACATAATCGATTTTTTCTTCAATTTCTTTTTCTTCACTAATGTTTTCTTGATTATTTCCCTCAACATTAGAAGTAGTATTACTTTCTGAATTATTATTATTTTCTATTTTTTCATTAACATTAATATCTTTTAACAATTCTATTTTTCCATCATAAGATATTGCATCTCCATTAGAAGTACTCACATAACTGAACTTTTCTTTACCTATACTATGTTTTTTAGAAAGATAATTAATCTTCTCATTAACTTCTTTTTCTAACATGGTGTACTCTTCTTTAGCTTGGTTAAGATACTGATATGGAATAAGTTTTTCCCACTTAGAATTAACTAATTGTCTGTAAAATACAAAGTGTTGATGTCCACTATGAGCTACAAGAATTCCTGTTGAAGTTGGTGTTTTCAAACTATCTTCAGACATTTTGAATCCATCGCTAGTCTCAAATTGAACACCAGCAAATGATAAAATGCTAGGTCTTACAACTGGCTCTTCTACTTTTGGTTTCTCTTCATTTTTAACCTCAGGTAAAGATGGAGTAGGAATAACTGGTGATGGTTTGACAGCTTCAGTAGGTTTTTCTACTTTATTCACTTCTGGTAAGGTTGGAGTTGGAATAGCTGGAGCTGGTTTGACAACTTCAGCAGGTTTCTCTACTTTATTCACTTCTGGTAGGGTTGGAGTTGGAATGGCCGGAGTTGGTTTAACTGTTTCAGTAGGTTTCTCTACTTTATTCACTTCTGGTAGGGTTGGAGTTGGAATAGCCGGAGTTGGTTTAACTGTTTCAGCAGGTTTCTCTACTTTATTCTTTGGAATATAGTGGAAATGATCTCCATGGCGAACAGTATATCCATTTTCATCTTCACTAACGATATCTTTTGGGTCAAATTTATAATTATCTCCATGTTCTGATGAATGTTCATGATGATTGTCATTTACTATATTAGTTTTTGGAGTGTTTACTACTGTTGTATTAGTGTTATTAGTTGTAGTTCCTTGATTATTTAATAAATATTCCCATTGTGTTCCTCTTAATTGAGAATATGGAATTATATGTTGGTGATTACCGTGTTGAACTATAAAGCCAAAACTGTTTCTTCCTATAATATCACTTTCACCTTTAAAAATATATCCATCACTCGTTGGAGTTGTTACTCCTGCCGCTGATGAAGATAAAGAAGGATTAACTCCAGATTCTTTTGCTTGTGATAATTGTGAACTTGATAATTCACTTTTCTTAATATAGTGGAAGTGATCTCCATGGCGAACTACGTAACCATCTTGAGTCTCGCTTACGATATCTTTTGGATTAAATGTGTAGTTATCTCCACTTCCTTTAGATTCGCTAGATTCTCCATGGTGATGATGGTGATGTGCGTGTGCTGAAATTTCTTTTCCAGTACTTTCGTCAACAACATTATTTTGAGTAATACCTTCTTTAGGATAGTAGTAATATTTACCGTTGACTTTTATAACATAACCTTCTGCGAGTTCGTACTGAATATCTTCATTTTTTAGTTTATAGTCTTTGTTTTTATAAACTAATGAATCAAGAATTTTAGCGTTATAAGGTACTAATCCTTTTTCATAATGGCTATGATCACCATGAAGTGTAACATAACCATCTTCAGTAATTTCACTTACAACTACTGAGCTAACTTTGTCAGAGTAATTAATTTTTTTTGCTTGTGCTGTATTTTGCACTAGTGGTGCAGTTTCATATTCATGAAACTTTCCATATTCATATCCAGAAAATACTGATAGCCCAATTACTAATGAGCCACAGGCACCAGTAATAATCATATTTTTTTTATTCATATATATTCTCCTTAGCAATATAATTCGTAATAATTTCGATTTATTATAACACGTTTACTTTGTTTTGTAAATAGTTATCTTTACGATTTACTACTTTTAAAATTAATGTTTTTGTATTTTTCTCATAAAAATAATAATACCTTGTTTTAATAAACTGTCATGATTACAGCTATTTAGAAAATTATTCTTATCATCAATGTGCTAAAATCTTATTAATAACAATAGGCATATAAATTTAACCTGGAAACACAAAAAATGGATACCAACTGCATAATGCAGTATGATATCCATATGTTTTTTATGTTTATTTATTTATTTATAATTTTTCTTTTTCTTATAATACTAGCTACAATTATTAAAATAAATCCTACAAAAATAGATGAATTTCCAGATATACCCGTCTTAGGAAGTATTTTTAATTGTTTCTCATCTTTAATACTCTTTGTTTTAGGTAATTCATCATCTTCTTTTTCTTTATTTTCAATCTTTTCAAGAATTACTATTTGAGCTCTTTCCTCTAAATCCTTCGTTCCTATTTTTATACGTTCTACTATAGTAAATTTACTAAAATGATTTATATCAAATTGCAACTCTCCCGCATTATATCTACTAGCTATTTTTTCAAGATTATTTTCATCAGATATATGATAAACTTCTAAATCAGTATTTTCTTTTTTTACAACTGCAACTGTTACAGTTCTCTCTATATTACTATCTACTTTTTTATAATCTTTCTCAAAATGAATCTCAAATGTTTCAATAATTTTATAGTCGCTACCTAGTTTATTCTTGATAGTCTTGTTTAAATCATTATCATTTAATGGTTCCACAAACAATTTTTCTACAGAGATACTATCTTTTTTAAAAGAAACCTTTATCTCACGACCAGATAAATTCGCAACTAATACATCATTTCTAGTTTCCATTCTAGAAGCTGGTTTTTTTGATGGCTTCTCGGATGGTTTCTCCGACGGCTTTCCTATTGGTTTTTCCAAAGGCTTCTCTGTTGGCTTTTCCAACGGTTTTTCTGTCGGCTTCTCTGTTGGTTTTTCCGACGGCTTTTCTGTTGGTTTAACGGGTGGTTTTTCTGTCGGCTTCTCTGTTGGTTTAACAGGTGGTTTCCTTATCGGCTCTTCTATTACATTCTCTGGCGGAATTGGTTCGACATCTGGAATAACTCCTTTTTCATTTATAACAACCTTATTATCAGACTCTTGTGCATTAGCCACGCCTATATTCATTGTGCTAATTCCTATAACAATACTGATTATTCCAGCTGACACTTTTCTTATAGAATATTTTTTATTCTCCACTGCTTTCTCCTTATCTTAAATAATCAATAAGATTATTAAAAATTATCTTTTCTATTATATTATATATTAAAATACTAAGCAAGCAAAATTTTTTTAAAAAAATGACTTGATTAAAATATTTAATCAAGCCAGATTGTTGACAAAACGACCAAAATATCAATGAACATATTGATGTTTTGG
>NZ_JAPWCC010000024.1:0-27420 GCF_041433735.1 Gemella sp. 20925_1_85
CTATAAATATTATTTATACCTTTAGTTGTTGGAATATACTGGTAAATATGATATTATAGTAGTTGGTATATAAATAAAGATTTAGAAGGTTTAATAATGTTAAAAATAGTAATAAAAGATTTAGAAGATACTAAACGTTTAGCAAAAATAGTTAGTGAAGGTATAGAAGATAGATTAGTACTTTTGTTAAATGGAGATTTAGCAGCAGGAAAAACAACTTTTACTAAGTATTTAGCAGAATATTTAGGGGTTAAGAGTGTGGTAAACTCACCAACTTTTAATATTATGAAAGAATATAAGTATCCTAATGGAAAGTTATATCACATTGATGCTTATCGTTTAGAAGATAGTGATGAAGATTTAGGATTCGAAGATATTTTCTTTGAAGATAATGTTAGTGTTATTGAGTGGGGAGAGTTTATTGAGGACTTTATACCGAAAGAAAGATTAATTTTTAATATTCGATTAGTAGATGACCATAGAGAAGTTGAAATTATTTCTAATGGTGAATATGAGAAAATAGAAGAAAGGATACGTGAAAATTGGTAAGTTTAATTGTAGAAGCTTCGAATGGTGTGTGTTCAATTGCATGTTTTGAAGAAAAAAATATTCTAGCTGAAAAAAACTTTGTATGTAGCAATAACTTGTCCGCGGTTATTTTAGAAGAAATAGAAAATTGCTTAAAAGAAGCAAATAAGAAAAAAACTGATTTAACAGAAATAATATCTAGTGAGGGACCAGGTTCATATACAGCAATCCGTGTAGTTGCAGCAGTATGTAAAACACTAGCTTATACACTTAAGATTAAACTAAAAAAAGTTTCTTCTTTAAAATTACAGGCGTTATTGGAATTCGATAGTAATAAGTTACTTGTTCCATTTATTGATGCACGCCGTGGTAATGTTTTTGGTGCAGTATACGAAAATATTGACGGTAACTTAATAGAAACTTTAGAAGAAGGGTATTACTCACTTGAAGAAATCAACGATTTCCTTGTTTCTCAGAATAAAGAATTTGTATATATCAGTAAGGATATAGAAAAATTAAATGAACTTCTTCTTGATGGATTAAAAAATGACGAAATGGTCCGAGCAGCAAATGTTGTAAAAATATACGATTCATTAGAAGAAGTCGATTGTTATAATATGAAACCACAATACTTAAGAAAAACTGAAGCAGAAAGAGAGCTTGAAAATGATAAAAGTAGATAGAGTTGATATAAGTAATCTAGATGTATTATCGAAGATAGATATTGATAATTTTGATGATGCATGGACAAAAGATATGTTTAAGTCTGAACTTGAACATGCAAATGCAGAATACTATGGATTATTTAATAATGATGAAATTATTGGTTTTTGCGGTGGTTGGTTAGTTGCTGACGAATATCAAGTTAATAAAATAGTCATCGATAAACCTCATCAAAATAAAAAACTAGGTCAAATTTTCTTTACTTATGTTATGCAACTTTTAAAATTAAAAGGTGTAAAAAAAGCTATTGTAGAAGTGCGTGTAAGTAATATGCCTGCAATAACTGTATACGAAAAAGCAGGATTTAGTACTATTGATATAAGAAAGAATTATTACAAAAATAATGGCGAAAATGCTTATGTAATGATAAGGGATTTTAGCAATGAAAGAATTTAAGAATTTAGATAATGTAACTATATTAGCTATAGAGACAAGTTGTGATGAAACTAGTGTAGCTGTAGTTAAAAATGGTAAAGAAGTACTATCGAATATTGTAAGTAGTCAAATTGAAACTCATAAGCAATTTGGCGGGGTAGTACCTGAAATAGCGAGTAGACAACACATAGAAGTAGTGATGCAGATTGTTGAAGAAGCGCTAGAAGAAGCAAAAACAGCATTAGATGAAATAGATGCAATTTGTGTAACACAAGGACCGGGGTTAATAGGTTCATTACTAGTTGGTGTTAATGTGGCGAAAACATTAAGTTATGCTTTAGATAAACCTCTAATTGCAGCACATCATATTGCAGGTCATATCTATGCTAGTAATATTGATAATGATATAGTATACCCATCACTAGCACTTGTAGTTAGTGGAGGACACACTGAACTTGTATATTTAAAAGATGAACTTGATTTTGAAATAATCGGTTCTACTCATGATGATGCTGTAGGTGAAGCCTATGACAAAGTTGCTAGACAGTTAAATCTTGAATATCCTGGTGGACCTAAAGTAGACAAACTAGCTAAGTTAGGTGAAGATAAGTACAAATTCCCTCGTGCGATGATTGATAGTGATGATTATAACTTTAGTTTTTCAGGTATGAAGTCAGCTGTAATTAACTTTGTTCATAATGCAAAACAACGAGGAGAAGAAATTGTACCTGAAGATTTAGCATGCAGCTTCCAAACAGCGGTAGTTGAAGTTTTAATCGCAAAAACTAAGAAAGCTATTGTTAATTTAGGTGTTAAACAGTTGATTTTAGCAGGTGGTGTTGCAGGTAATAGTGAACTTCGTAAGCAAGTCCTAGAACTAGAACAACAATTAGGAGTAGAAGTACTTATTCCAAAAATGAGTTATTGCAGTGATAATGCCGCGATGATGGGGGCAGCAGGATACTATTATTATAAAAATAATATTTTTGCTAATCCATTAACGCTAAATGCGAAGTCAACATTAGACTTAGAAGAAGTTAGAGGATAAGCATTAAAAGGGGAGTGACTCGACAAAATTGATTTTTTTAAAATCATGATTTTTGAGTCACTCCCATTTAATAAATGTTTTGGTGTAGTTATGAAAAGACAACTTGATAAATTATTAGATACTAATTTACAACGAATAAATCATATTTCTGAAAATAACCATTTTATTGGATTTTCTAAAAAACTAGAGAAACAAGTTTTCGTTAAAATTTTTAAAGATCCATTAAAATATGAACTAGAATATAAAGTATTAAGGGATAAAACTAATCTAATATTAGATTTACCTGAGTATTTTGCACTAGTACTAAAATATGAAGATTATATTCCATTAAATAAAGAAAGTGTAAATGATGAAGATATAGTAAAAATAGCCAAGCTAATATCTGATTTTCATGGAGGAAATGGATGCTCAATTGAAAATGACAAAGAAATTTCTTTGAAAAAAGTTTTAGAGAAAAATGTATATAGATTAGCAGATAGAAAAGAATATACTAAAATATATGAGCTTTATTCAAAGTTTCTAAGAAATATTAGTAAGTTAGATGAAGAATATAGAAAAACATTAGTTTTTATTCATGGTGATTTCGGTCTTAGAAACATTATGAGAAAAGACGATAATTTAGTATTAATAGATTTTGAAAGAGTGAAATATGCTAGTTATTATTTAGATTTTATTAAATATTTTTATCAAGATTTAGATAATGATAAAAGAAAAATAGAATTATTTTTAGAACATTACTATGAACATTCAAAAGAGAAAGTTCTTTCTAAGGAACTTGAATACTGCCTGATTTTCATCTCAGCACTAGGTATTTTAAACTATACCAAACGTGTTGAAGATAAAGAATTTGAGAAGTTAGGATTAAAAATGTTAGAAGATGTTGGAAATTATTTTTAAATAATTATTAAGAAATAGGAGAGTTGAAGAGTGAATAATATTAGTGAAAAAAAATTAGAAGAAGGTCGTAGCGAAGCCTTATTTTTAGTAAATAAGTTGAAAGAAAACGTTAATGATTTAAAAAGTGTGAGAGAACTATCAAAAATAGTTTCTAAGGATTTAGAAATGAATGATGATTTTTGGACAGAAATAAGTACTCTAGATTTTACAAAAATCAAATTTTTCCCTGTAAGATCGCTGTTGGCGGGTATATTAGAAAATAAACAAGATAATTCAAGTATTTCAAATATTTATAATTATTTGGTAGTAGAAAATACAGAGTATCTTAATAGAAACGGACAGAGTGCTTCTAAAAATACACCAGCAATGATAGTGTTATATTTTGCAGGTTTCTTGGGAGTAGGATTGTTTGTAATCGTTAATTTTATAATGTTAATGTTAGCTCGTGGAAATTTTGAAGAGGTTCTTTTTAATCTAATAGCAGGGACTTTTTTAAATGCCGTTATTCTTGAAGTAATTGATAGACAGTACATCTGGGAATGGGAAGTACCATATTTTGAAAATAGTAAATTCCTAGCGTATGTTTGGACATATATTCCGATTATAATAATGTACTTATATATGAATATTTCTACATTTATTACACAAGGGTCTAACTACAATATTAGTAATGAAATTAAACTTACTATAGGTACTTATATTTTTATTTTAATTATTGTTAATGGCTTATTCAAATTAAAAAATTCTGCGGATTTTATGTATACAGTATATACAATAATCTTTAAAATAATAGCCTTCATAAGTTTTATTTGTATCATACCTGCTTACTTTTTCGGAAAACTACCAATTGATTGGATGTATATCCTGGTAACTGTTGTGATTGTAAGTAGTGTTAGAGTGTTAAAGAAAGTTAGTTCTGGAAGATCTGAAAAACTACTATTTTATCCAATGACATTTTGTTATTTAGTGTACACTCAACCACGAGTGATTAATACTCCTATTTTAGAGGAGCAAAATATATTGTTGTATGCTTCAGGAGTATTAGCAATATTAATAATAGTCATAAGTAAACTAAGAGAAAAAACTAAATAAAATTAATATTAATCCCTTTCTATAACGATAAGAAAGGGATTAATAATTTTTATATCTAATAAATTTATATAGTACAAAGTGGTTTTGATTTTATTTGACTATTATTTGTGTTAAAATATAATATGATTAATATTAGGAGGCGATGATATGGCGAATATTTATTTAGATTACGCAGCAACATCAAGAAAACATTTTGATATCATAGAAAAAAATATGAATATACTAAAAGAAGTCTATGCTAATCCAAGTAGTAGCCATACTCTAGGAAAGAAAAATGATAGGCTAGTTCGTGAAGGTCGCGAGAAAATAGCTAAAACTCTAAATGCAAGTAGTAATGAAATTATTTTTAATTCTGGTGGTACTGAAAGTAATAATACAGTATTTAATCATGTATTAACTAGATTTGAAACTGGAGAAATAATAATTTCATCTATAGAACATCCTTCTGTTAAAGCAAGTGCTAAGAGATTAGAAAGATTTGGATTTAAGGTTCATGAATTATCAGTAGATGAAAGTGGAGTTATATCTATAGATGAATTAAAAGAGAAGATTAATCCTAAGACGGTATTAATTTCAATTATGCTTGCTAACAATGAAACTGGGGTTCTAAATCCTTTAAAAGAAGTTTCAGAACTTATTGCTGATAAAAACATACTATTACATAGTGATATTGTCCAAGCATTAGGAAAAGTTGAAATTGATGTGAAAGAACTAGGTTTAGATTTTGCTTCAGCATCAGCGCATAAACTGGGGTCGCTTAATAATTTTGGATTTTTATATGCAAAAGATGGGGATGTTGAACCATTATTATTAGGTGGAGGTCAGGAAAATGGTCTTCGTTCTGGGACAACGGATTTATTAGGAATACTAGTTCTTAATGATTGTTTATCAGAAACATTAAACTCAATTCCAACTCTTAGAGAATTGAAGAATTACTTTATAGCTGAACTTGAGAAAAATGGAGTTGAATTTGAAGTTAATGGTTCTATAGAAAATTCATTGCCGAATATATTAAATATTTATTTTAAAAATGTAGAAGCACAGCGACTAATTACATATCTAGACGCTCGTGATATTTACATTTCCGGTGGATCAGCTTGTAGTTCAGGGAACATTAAAGGAAGTCGTATAATAACAGAGATGTATAATATTGAACGTGCTGCACATTCTGTAAGAATGAGTGTTGGCTTCGATACAAGCAAAGAATTAATTGATGAAGTTGTAGAAAAGATTGCAACTTTAGAGAAAAGAATAAAAGAAAGGAACTAATAATGAATAGCAACAAAAAAGTAGTAGTTGGAATGAGTGGTGGAGTTGATTCATCTGTAACAGCGTATTTGTTGAAACAACAAGGATATGATGTTATCGGTGTGTTTATGAAAAACTGGGAAGAAAAAGATGATAGAGGAGTTTGTCTTGCAGAAAAAGATTACGAAGATGTAATTAAAGTTTGTGAACAATTAGATATTCCATATTACTCTATAAACTTTGAAAAAGAATACTGGGATAAAGTATTTACTTACTTTTTAGATGAATACAAAAAAGGTCGTACACCGAACCCAGATATTATGTGTAATAAAGAAATTAAATTTAAAGTTTTCTTAGAATATGCTGAAGATTTAGGTGCAGATTATGTAGCTACTGGGCACTATGCGCGAGTTAAAGATGTCGATGGAGAACGTTTAATGCTACGTGGTGTTGATAATAATAAAGATCAGACTTACTTCTTATCTCAATTGAAACAACATCAAATTAAAAATATTCTATTCCCTGTAGGAGAACTAGAGAAAAAAGATGTTCGTAAGATTGCAGAAGAAGCGGGTCTAGCAACAGCGAAGAAAAAAGACTCAACGGGTATTTGTTTCATCGGTGAGAAAAACTTTAGAGAATTCTTATCTCAATACCTACCAGCTCAAGGTGGTAAAATGGTTGATTTAGATGGTAATGTTCGTGGAGAGCACATTGGTTTAATGCACTATACAATCGGTCAACGTCATGGATTAGGTATTGGTGGAACTAAAGATACTGAAGGTGAAGCATGGTTTGCATGTGGTAAAGATCTTGAAAATAATATACTGTACGTTTGCCAAGGATTCCACAATGAAAAACTTTATTCAGATAGTTTACTAGCTAGTTCACTATCATTCACAACGAAAAATCCACAACCTAATAAATTCACATGTACTGCAAAATTCAGATATCGCCAACCAGATACTGAAGTAGAAGTAGAAGTATTAGAAGATAACAAAGTAAAAGTTGTCTATAAAGAACCAGTACGTGCTGTAACTCCAGGACAAGCGGTTGTTTTCTATGATGGAGATGTTTGTCTAGGTGGAGCAATTATCGACGAAGTATATAAAGATGGAGAAAAACTTCAACTATAATACATAAAATAAAATCCTAAAAGTTAGAGAAAAACTCTAGTTTTTAGGATTTTTAGTTTTTAATTTTAAGTTATAAGATTATAGTATGTACTGTGCTAGTAATGTATCAAGTCTACGAATATCGATATCTTTTTTAAGGTTGATTTTTATTTTTCCAACTTTAGTCCAAAGTTCTACTTCAGCATTCAAGTCAAAGATTTTACCCGCATTTTCAGTCGACCACATTAGTATTGAAGAGTATGGTAGTGAATAAATTTCTACTTTTTTCCCTGTAATTCCTTGTGCATCTTTTACAATAAGTCTTTTGTCTGTAAATACAGCAACATCTCTTATCGTTGCGAAAGCTGCGACAGGTTGTTCACCGTTTATTAATAAGTTCACTATATCTTGAGGAATAGCAACTTCTCTAAAAAATGTCCAGTTTAATAAATTCATTTCGTTAGCCATAATGTTTCTCCTATTTTTATAATTTGAATCTTGTGTTTTTTTATCAGTATAACATAAAATACATGAAATATAAATAATGTACTATAATTAGGTTTTCAGTACTAATATAATAAATTTAATGATATAATATAGGTACTAGGGGGAGAGACATATGAATATTAAAAAGGAAGATGTCATATTATTTTTTAGACAAAATGTTAAATCTATTATTTTGGCGTTTGTGTGTAGTCTTATAGTAATAATCGGTGGTTTGTTTTATTTTAATCAGAGTAAGACAGAAGATTATAGTGGTGTTAGTTTTTCTAATATTAGTAATGAGACTAATAATAAGGATGAAAAAGCTGAAGATAAACACGATGAAAAGATTTTTGTTGATGTGAAAGGTGCAGTAAAACATCCTGGGGTATTTGAAACGACAAAAGATAAAAGGGTAAAAGATTTAATAGAAGAAGCCGGTGGACTTTTAGATGATGCTGATACTTCTACTTTGAATTTAAGTCAAAAAGTTAAAGATCAGATGGTTATTTATGTCCTTAAACATGGTGAAAAGCCGAAACAAATATCTGATAGTGGCAGTAGTTCATCTAATACAGATGTGATTAATATTAATACTGCTAATTTAGAGCAACTTATGAAAATCTCAGGAGTTGGAAAGACTAAAGCTGAAGCAATTATTTCATATAGAGAAAAAAATGGGGATTTTAAAAAGAAAGAAGATATTACAAAAGTACGTGGTATAGGAAAAGCTACTTTTGAGAAAATTAAAGATAAAATAGAGGTATAGTTATGCAGAGAATTAGTTGGGATGAGTACTTTATGGCTCAAAGCCACCTATTATCACTTAGATCGACTTGCAGTAGATTATCTGTAGGAGCGACGATAGTTAAAGACAAGAGAATAGTTTCAGGTGGTTATAATGGTTCTATTAAAGGTGATGAACATTGTATAGATGTTGGTTGTAAAGTAGTAGAAGGGCATTGTGTAAGAACTATTCATGCTGAAATAAATGCAATTTTACAATGCTCTAAGTTCGGAGTTGGAACTGAAGGTGCAACTATTTATGTTACACATTTCCCGTGTTTGAATTGTACAAAATCTATAATTCAAGCAGGGATAAAAGAAATTTGCTATGCAAATGATTATAGAAATAATGAATATGCTCGAGAGTTATTAGAAAAATCAGGTGTTGTCGTAAGAAAAGTAGATTACGACGTAAACAACGTAGTAGAAAGGTTACTAAATAAATAGTAATGATATACTTACAACTTTCTTTACTAGCATTAGGGGCGATATTATTAAATTATAATATAATAATATCTATGCTATGCATTGTTATTTTTCTACTGATAACTTGGAAAAATAAAAATCTTAATGCTAGGAAAACTATTATTTGTGTAATAGTCTTCTTAGCTTTTTTTATTCGGGGAGCATATGAACAAAAGAATAACGTTACGCATCTAGGTAATGTTGAAAATAAAAATTTAGAACTAGTAGTTTCCGATAGATTTGATGTAAATGGAGCCTATGCGTCATCTATTGGCAATCTTTCAGATGAGAAGGTGCTAGTAAATTATATAGCCAAGAGTGAAGAAGAAAAGAACTTTTTTAAAGAAAAATTTTGGGGTGGAAAACTATTAGTAAATGCTAATATAGAAGATGTCTCAGAAAAGACTAATTTTTACTCATTTGATTATAAAAAATATAATGAGAATAGGGGGATCTTTAAAAGGATAACTATTAATGAAATTCATGAGATTAAAAATATAGATTCTGTGTATTTTAAATTCTTAACTCTTAGAAATAAATTGAGTTTAAAAATTAATAAAGAACTAACCTTTGATAAAAGTGGTTATTTTCAAGCTTTAATTTTCGGAGATAAAAGTTATTTATTAAAAGATGATATAAATTCTTTTAAAAATCTAGGTACAAGTCATTTATTAGCTATTTCAGGGCTACATATAGGTGTACTTATTTCACTAATCTACTTTATCTTATTGAAATTTAGAGTAAGTGTTGATTATATAGAGAAATTCATCTTGATTATGGTTCCACTGTATATGTTGCTTAGTGGAGCTAGCGCCTCTGTTCTTAGGGCAGGTTTTATGATCATATTTTACATTTTGCTTAGAAGAAAAAATATAGATAAACTTGGTAGTTTATTGTTTACATTTCTGATTTTACTATCGTATAATCCATTACTAATTTTTAATATTGGTTTTCAATTATCATTTTTAATTACATTTTGTCTATTGATGTCAGGCACTTATATAAAAAATTCTAGAAATAAAATTCATGGTGCATTTAGAATCAGTATAATTTCTACATTAGCAAGTATTCCAATTTTATTGTATAATTTTTATACTATAACTTATATTTCTGTATTTAGTAATATTATCTTAGTACCAATTTTTAGTATTGTAATTTTTCCATTAGTAATTTTCAGCTATATTGTATTTTTAATAAATGATCAGGTGTTTAATATTATCTGTAGACCGATATTAAATATTACTTTCAATATATTCGATAAGATTCAGGAGCTGTTTCTAATAGCACAACCTATTCGCATAGGTAAGTTAAATATATTTTTTATAATAGCTATATTCATTATTGTTTTAACTATATTGATAAACTTGAATAAATTTAAATATATGAATGCTATTTATGGAGTTCTGGGAATAATTCTGATTTGTATAGGAGCTACATATACACCTAAAGCATATATTGAAGATGTAAAAATAGGAAAAGAGAGTGTTTTATATATTAGAGAAAATAAAAATAATCTGTTGATAAACACATCGAATAATATTCAAAATTTTTATACAGATTACAGAAAAAAAGACAAGGATTATGATATAATAAACCAGTACGATTTGCTTTTAAATTATGAAGGAAAAAATAAATTTGAGTACTTACTTTTAACTTCAGCAAAAAAGAATAAAAGTGGTTACTCTATAGATCTTTTAGCGAGAGATCTTGTAGGAAAAGTTATTGTAATAGATAGTTTAGAAAATAAATTATTAGAAGTAAAAAATATGGCGCAGTATAAAAAAATAGATTATATTGTCCTTAAAGAGAATACAGAGATGAAATTTGGAGAGAATTCTATTTATTATTATAATAAAAAAGTTAGAGTAAAAAATAAGAATTCTGAATTTGAAATTGAGGTAGATAATTAATGAAAAATGTCTATGTAATATATGGTGAAAATTTTGAAGCTATTAATGATTATGAAAAGAATATAGCTAAAAAGTATTTAAAAGAATTGGATGAATTTAACTATATAAAAATAAATATGCATGAAAATACATTGGAATCTTTAGTGTATGAATGTAGAAGTAGTGGTTTATTTGGGAATGAAAAAGTAGTAGTTGCAGAAAATTGTAATTTTCTACTTGCTAAACCTAAGAAGATTAAAGTAGAACACAATGTGGATACATTAATTAATTATTTGGATAATATTAGTGAAGAAGTTGTGTTAATTTTAAAAATTTCTGAAAAGATTGATAGTAGAAAAAAACTTATAAAGAAAATTAAAGAAGTAGGAGAAGTTAAGGAGTTTTCTAATTTCAATGAAAAGGAAATAGCTAGCTATATAGTGAAAGCTGTTGCTGATGCCAATTTGAAAATTTCGAGAGATGATGCAGAATTTCTTGTAAATTATACGCGTTTAGATTTTGCTAATATAAAAAAAGAATTGGAAAAGCTGCTTCTTTATTGTGATGAGAAGAAAGTAATTACTAGAGAAGATATCGAATTACTAGCGACGAGAAGTTTAGAATACGATGTATTTAGTTTAACTAATGAGTTATTCGGGAAAAATTATTCGAGATTAAGAGTAGTTTATAATTCTTTAGTATTAAAAAAAGAAGAACCGATTTTCTTATTATCACTCATTAGTGGACAATTACGAATATATTATAAAGTAAAGGTTCTGCTAAATGAACACTATTCACAAAAAGATATAGCTAGAGAATTAGGAGTTCATCCATATAGAGTACAACTAGCGGCACAAGGTATTAGAAATTATAGTGTGGACAAAATTATGAAAACATTAATTTTAGCTGCTGATTATGATAAGTTATTGAAATCTTCGTATATGGATAAATACTTGATATTAGATTTGTTTATTAATAAACTAATTGAGGAGCTAAAATAAAATATTGTGTTTTGTGGCTTTGCTCATTTTTATAGAAAAAGAAGAAACATTATTAAGTGTAATAGATATTGGATGAAGAGTACTGAATATGATCTAGTATTATTATTTGTACCAAAAAGGAATATTAATAAAGAAAATGATTGTTTGAAGAAACCTCAAACAATCATTTTTGTGTTAATTCAATGAATTTCATTACATTCTCTTGAAATAGTTCTAAAAAAACAAAAAATTCAGACAAATCTGTTTATTATATGTAAATATAATGTTATAATAGTAATGTTGAAAAGAAATTAATAAAATGAGGTATTGTTTAATGAAGAAAATTGAAACTAAATTAGCTCAATTAGGAAATAGAAAAGACAAAGTAACGGGTGCGATTGTAACACCGATATATTTATCTACAGCATATGCGCATCCTGGACTAGGTGAGAGTACAGGTTATGATTACACAAGAACAAAAAATCCTACTCGTACAATTTTAGAAGAAGGATTGTGTGAATTAGAAGAAGGATGTCGTGCGATAGCAACGAGTTCAGGTATGAGTGCAATTCAATTAGTTTTTGAATTATTTGAATTGAATAGTGAATTTCTAGTTTCTAGAGATTTATACGGTGGAAGTTTTAGATATTTTGATGAACTTGAACGTAAAGGAGCACAGCAATTCATCTATTTCACTGATGAGGAAGATCTTGAAGTGAAAATTACAGGAAATACTAAAGCAGTATTTATAGAAACCCCAACTAATCCATTAATGCAAGAAGTTGATATAGAGAAAGTTGCAAAAATTGCTAAAGAAAAAAATGCTTTATTAATAGTAGATAATACTTTATTAACTCCATTAAGACAGAAACCATTAACTATGGGTGCTGATATTGTTGTTCACTCAGCTACAAAATATTTAACAGGACACAATGATATTTTAGCTGGAGCTGTAATTACTAATGATGAACAAATTGGAGAAAGATTAGCATGGATTTCTAATACAACAGGAGCTGTATTGTCGTCATTTGATAGTTGGTTATTTATTAGAAGTTTAAAAACTTTACCATTACGTTTTAATCAACAAGAGAAAAATGCTATGAAATTAGCAGAAGAGTTAGAAAAAAATCCAAATGTTAAGGAAGTACTATATCCGAAAAAAGGAGCTATGTTAAGTTTTAAACTTCATGATGCTTCTAAGATCGATAAATTTTTACGTTCTTTAAAAGTTGCAACATTTGCAGAAAGTTTAGGAGGAGTAGAAACATTAGTTACTTATCCTACGACTCAAACTCATTTTGATATTCCAGAAGAATTACGACTTTCTTATGGATTAACACCAGATTTATTAAGGATATCTGTAGGTGTTGAAGATATTGAAGATTTATTAGAAGATTTCACACAAGCTTTAGAAGTATAGAGGACAAGTATAATGAGTAGAGTAGAAGAATTTGTAAATAAGTATTATGTTGAAAGAAGAAATACAAATAGTTTAAAATGGGATGCTTTAGAGGAGAGATTTGGAGATAAAGATTTACTTGCTATGTGGGTAGCTGATATGGAATTTAAAACTCCAGATAGTATAAGGGAAGCGCTGATTGAACGTGTAAATCATGGAGTTTTCGGTTATACTAAGTTACCTGAAAGTTATTATGATGAATATAAAAAATGGCAAAAACAAAAGTATGATGTCAATGTTGATAAGCAATGGATAAGATTTGCTCCTGGTATTGTCCAAGCAATTTTATGGGTAATTCATGCGTATACGGAAAAAGAAGATTCAGTTATAATTATGCCACCTGTATATTATCCATTTGCTAATTCTATTAGAAATAGTGGTAGAAAACTAGTTGAATCGCCGTTACTTGAGGAAAATGGTGAATTTAAAATAGATTTTGACACATTTGAAAAAGAGATTCGTGATAACAATGTAAAATTATATATTCATTGTTCACCTCATAATCCAGTAGGTAGAGTATGGACGTTAGAAGAACAAAAACGAGTGTTTGAAATTTGTGAAAAGTATGATGTACTTGTATTATCTGACGAGATTCACCAAGATTTTACATATAATAATCATAAACAAATTTCTGCGTTAGCACTGGAAGATGGGAAATATAATCATCGTCTTATCGTTGCCAACTCAGGATCTAAAACATTTAACCTTGCATCATTAGTTCATGCTACTATATTAATCCCTGATGATGCTGTTAGAAAAGTCTTTGATGCTTATAAAAAAGAAAACTTAGAAGCGGAACCTAGCTTACTGGGGCAAATTGCTCTAGAGGCTGGTTATAGAGAAGGTCATGAGTGGCTTGAAGGATTAAAAGAAACAGTATTGTATAATTATACTTTACTACATGACACTCTTGCAGAAAAAGTTCCAGATATTAAGGTTTATCCGCTAGAAGGTACATATTTAGTTTTAGTGAATTTAGAAAAAGTACTAGATGAGAAAACAACAAAACAATTCATACAAGACGAATGCGGTCTAGCAATTGATTTTGGTCATTGGTTTGGTAAAGGTTATAATAAATATATTAGAATAAATCTAGCAACTAGCCCGGATAATGTAAAAGAGGCTATTGATAGAATAATTAAAAATTGTAATAATTAGAATTAAGCAAGAAGGAAGAACTTAGAAAATATTTCTAGGTTCTTCCTTTAATTAGTAATAAAAAAACTACTCAGAAGCCTGAGTAGTTAATAAAATTATTTAGCTAGGTTTGATTTGTATCTAGCAGCTGCGTTTTTGTGGATTAAGTTAGTTTTAGCAGCTTTATCGATTTTTTTGTAAGCAAGGTTTACTAACTCTGCAGCGTTAGCAGCACCTTCAGATTTAGCTACTTTAGCTTTTTTAATAGCTGTACGCATTTCAGATTTTTTAGCTGTGTTAGCAGCATTAGTTTTAGCATCTTTTCTTACGCTTAATACTGATGATTTAATGTTTGGCATTCGATTCACCTCCTGATTATAGTTTTTTTACTAAGAAATATTAATTAATATTCTTAATTACAATGAATTAAGTGTTGTTAGATACAACTACCTCATTTTAACATATTAAAATTGTAAATGCAAGATATTTTTATAAAAATTTTAGCATTACATTATTTTTTTATAATTTTTTTATATTTTTGTTGACGAGTGGATATAATATGTGTTAGTATAAATGACGTTGATATTTAATTTTACATAGGTAAGGTTATTTGTCTTCTGACTTTATTATAATAAAAGATGTTTGAGAGATCCATCTATAAAAAAAACTTGAAGTACTGATTTCTCTTAATCAGTACTTCTTTATTTTCTCTTAAACAAGACAAGGAGATATATAATGAGAAATAATACAGTTAAAGTATTAACTATTCAAGCATTAATAGCAGCAATCTACGTTGTTTTAACAGTTGCTATTGCACCATTTTCATACGGTGCTATTCAATTACGTATTAGTGAATCACTATCTCAATTAGTGGTATTTAGTAAAAAATATTGGTTCCCTATTACTTTAGGTGTAGCAATAGCAAATATTTTTAGTCCACTTGGTATTGTAGATGTGTTCTTCGGGACTTTAGGAACAGGTTTAGCGTTAGCTATCAGTGTTTTTGTATTTAAATTTGTAAAAAATAGAATCGCTAGACATATTCTTAATATTGTCATTTACTTAGTAGTTTGTATGCCGATTATTGCATATGAAATTACTATCTTTAGCGGTGAAAACTCTGCAAGAGTACCATTCGAATTTGAAGCATTCACAGCAATTTACGGATCACTTTTATTATCACAAGTTGTCGTAATGGTAATTGGTATTGTTATTACAGAAGCATTAAATAAAGCTATTGATCTTAAAAAAGTTTTTGAATAATATTCATAAAAAAATCGTTAGGAAATTTTCCTAGCGATTTTTTTAATTTTAGTATTGACCTTTACGTTACGTAATAGTATATAATTAATATATCACTAGTGAAATATTATAAAATATAGAGGAATAAATATGAGGATAAATGAGGTTGTGAAGATCACAGGTGTGAGTGCAAGAACACTACAATATTATGATGAGATTGGATTATTAATTCCAAAGAAACTAGATAATGGTTATAGAGATTATACTAATGAAAATCTAGAAAAACTTCAAAAAATACTATTTTATAGATGTTTAAAGTTTAAGTTGAATGATATTAAAGAACTGTTAGATGAAGAAACTGAAAATTTAAAAATACTTCAACAACAACGTGAATTGATTTTAAAAGAGAAAGAGAAGTTTGAAGTAATTTTACATAATATAGAAAAAACAATAAAAACATATAAAGGAGAAGAAACAATGACTATAGAAGAAAAATTTAATGGATTTAAAAAAGAAGACTTAAATAAGTATGAAGATCAAGCAATAGAAAAGTACGGTAAACAAACAATAGAAGAATCTAAGAACAGACAGAGTGGTAGAGAAGATATTGTTACAGAAAAGTTTAATAGTGTTTTCCGTTCAATGGCTGAATATAAAAAAAATAATATAAATATAGAAGAAAAAGAAGTTCAATCTAAAGTTGAAGAATTATATAACTATATGAATGAGTATGCATTTGATTGTAGCGTAGAAGTATTCTCGTATATTGGTAAGGGATATTCTCAAAATCCAGAATTTAAAAATAACATAGATAAATTTGGCGATGGGGTAGCTGAGTATACATCTAAAGCTATAGATGTATTTTGTAACAGTAGATTAAATAATTAATTTATAGAAGGAATAATTAATTTATAATTCTTTTTAAATTTTTTTTAAAAAAACTATTGACAAATAAAATTATATATATTAGAATAATTAAGTCAGTTGAAAATGTACCGTAGACAGTAGGGGGAGAAATCCTTAATTAACCTACCGAGGACAAAATTCGAAAAGAAACTTATGTGCCTTTTTGTATGTTCTCGCATGCAAGAAGGTTTTTTTAATGGTACTGAAATTGATAAATCTACTTAGGAGGAAGTTCAATGTCAAAAGCTATTGAGAGAAAACAAGAGTTAGTAAATCAAATCGCAGAAGAAATTAAAGCAAGTTCTTCAGTTGTTATCGCTGACTACCGTGGATTAAACGTTGCGGAAGTAACAGAATTACGTAACAACATGCGTAACGAAGGTTTAACTTTTAAAGTTTATAAAAACTCATTAGTTCGTCGTGCGATGGAGCAAGCAGGAATTGAAGGATTAGACGAAGTTCTAACTGGACCAAATGCTTTTGCTTTCTCAACAGACGATGCTGTAGCTCCTGCTAGAGTTTTAAACGATTTCGCTAAAGAACACGAAAACTTAGAACTAAAAGCTGGTGTTATAGAAGGAAAAGTTGCAGATCAAGCTGAAATTAAAGCTATCGCTACATTACCAAGTCGCGAAGGATTACTTTCAATGTTACTATCTGTATTAACAGCGCCAATGCGCAATACTGCTTTAGCTGTTAAAGCTGTTGCAGACCAAAAAGCTGAACAAGAAGCTTAATAAATAAAAAAATATTAAAAACATATAATTTAAAAATCGGAGGAAATTTATAATGACTAAAGAACAAATTTTAGACGCTATCAAAGAAATGTCAGTTTTAGAATTAAACGACTTAGTAAAAGCAATTGAAGAAGAATTCGGAGTAACTGCTGCTGCACCTGTAGCTGTAGTTGGTGGAGCTGCTGCTGGAGCTGCTGAAGAAAAAACTGAATTTGACGTAGTTTTAGCTAACGCTGGAGACTCAAAAATTAAAGTAATCAAAGTTGTTCGTGAAATCACTGGAGACGGACTAAAAGAAGCTAAAGAAAAAGTTGATGGTGCGCCAGCAACACTTAAAGAAGGAGTTTCTAAAGAAGAAGCTGAAGAAATCAAAGCTAAATTAGAAGAAGTTGGAGCAACTGTAGAAGTTAAATAATTTCTATTCTAAGTAGATAAAAAGATAGATGTAAATAAACAATAATATTCTATTTGAGAATATTTGATACGATGATAATAACAAAAATAGTATATCTCAAGTGTCTAGCTATGGGATATACTATTTTCTTTCATTTTAAGAGGTGTCTTTATTATGGAACATTATTATACAAATAATCCGACGACAGAAAGTCGAGAAAAAATTATCAACTCAACAATAGCAAATGAGAATTTGAAATTTTATACAGATAATGGAGTATTTTCTAAAGAGAGTGTAGATTTTGGAACTAAAACAATGTTAGAAAGTTTCACTACAGATAAAGAAAATGCTAAAGTTGCGGATATTGGATGCGGTTATGGGGTTATATCTATATTCCTCGCTAAAAAATATCCAACATACAAGTTTACTATGGTAGATGTAAACAATAGAGTATTAGAATTATCTAAAAAAAATATTGAACTTAATAATATAGAAAATGAAGTAGAAGTGCTAGAAAGTAGTTCCTTTGACAATGTTGAAGGAAACTTTGATATAGTTTTAACAAACCCACCGATAAGAGCTGGGAAAAAAATTGTACATAAAATAATGACAGATAGTTATGAACATCTAAACGCTCAAGGTGAGCTTTGGGTAGTTATACAAAAAAAACAAGGAATGGCTAGTTGTAAAAAATTATTAGAAGATACTTTTTCAATAGTAGAAGTAGTTTCGAAAAATAAGGGTTACTATATCCTAAAAGCCGTAAAATAATTGACAACTTGCTATGACTATGATAAAATGATATATTGCAAGTAATTCTATTTTCTTTTAGATAGAATTACCAAAATTATATAAGTAAGTAAGAGAAAATGTATATATTTTCTTTTTAGTTTTTAAGAGAAAAGCTGAGAGGTGACACAGTTGCAAAAAGTTAAATTTGGTAAGCACAGAGAAAGACGTAGCTATGCTAGAATATCAGAGGTAATTGATTTACCGGACTTAATTGAAATTCAAACCTTATCTTATGATAAATTTTTAGAAACTGGTCTAAAAGATGTTTTTAAAGATGTATCACCAATAGAAGGTAATAATGATAAATTAAGTTTAGAATTTATCGACTATAAATTAGGAACTCCTAAATATGATGTTGATGAGTCTAAAGAACGTGACGCTACATATTCAGCACCTTTAAGAGTGCGCGTACGTTTAATTAATAAAGAACGTGACGAAATTAAAGAACAAGAAGTATTTATGGGTGAATTACCGTTGATGACTGAAACTGGAACGTTTATCATCAATGGTGCAGAACGTGTAATTGTATCTCAATTAGTACGTTCGCCTTCTGTATATTTTACAGAAGATGACAAACTTAAAGTTAAAAATATTCCAAATGCCTATAAAACAACTGTTATTCCTAACAGAGGAGCTTGGTTGGAATTTGAAAAAGATATTAAAGGATTAGTTTATGCTCGTATTGACAGAACTAGAAAAATTCCTTTAACAACGCTTATTAGAGCGTTAGGTTTTGAATCTGACGAATCTATTATCAAATTATTCGGAGAAGATACAGAACTATTAAATACATTAGAAAAAGATGAAAACCTAGACACAGGAACTGCGTTAAAAGTAATTTATGATAAATTACGTCCTGGAGAGCCAGCTAACGTAGAAACTGCAAAAGCAACTTTACACGGTAGATTCTTCGATCCAAGAAGATATGACCTTGCTAAAGTAGGACGTTATAAATTAAATAACAAACTTCACGTTGGTGAACGTCTAGAAAACCAAATTCTAGTTGAACCAATCGTTGATACAGAAACAGGAGAAATCTTAGTAGAAAAAGGTACTAAGTTAACACGTGAAATCATTGATGGAATTTATGAAGAATTAGGAACTACAGCTAACGTAGTAGAGTTCGATATGAATGAAAGTCTTGATGGAAGCGACAGTCTTAAATTACAGTTATTCAAAATTGTAAACCAAGTTAAAGTAGGTAATGACTTCGATATCGATGAATTAACTGATGATCAAGTATTACATGTAATTGGTAATGGAGCACCTAATAAAGATGTTCTAACACTAACAATTGCTGATATCGTAGCAAGTATTAACTACTACCTATTATTAATCAGAACTCGTAGAAATAACGATGGATTTGAATTTGAATTAATCGGACGTGTAGATGATATTGACCACCTTGGTAACCGTCGTCTACGTTGTATCGGTGAACTACTACAAAACCAAATTCGTGTTGGTATTTCTCGTATGGAACGTGTTGTGCGTGAACGTATGAGTATTCAAGATACAAATGAAATCACTCCACAACAACTAATTAACGTAAGACCAGTTACAGCAATTATTAAAGAGTTCTTTGGAAGTTCTCAACTTTCACAATTCATGGACCAAGTAAACCCACTAAGTGAGCTTACTCACAAACGTCGTTTATCTGCACTTGGACCTGGTGGTTTAACAAGGGAACGTGCAGGGATGGAAGTTCGTGACGTTCACTACTCACACTATGGTCGTATGTGTCCGATTGAAACACCAGAGGGGCCAAACATCGGTCTTATAAACTCACTTTCATCATTTGCACGTATAAATGAATTTGGATTCATTATGACTCCATATAGAAAAGTTGAATTTGATGGAGAAGGTCGTCCATACGTAACTGAAAACGTACAATATTTAACAGCTGATCAAGAAGATAAATACGTTGTAGCACAATCAACTGCTAATGTTGATGAAAAAGGTTACTTCGTAGATGAAGAAGTAGTATGTCGTTTCAGAGGGGATAACACAGTTAAACCTCGTGAAATGATGAACTTCATGGACGTATCACCTAAACAGGTAGTTTCTGCTGCCACAGCATGTATTCCGTTCTTAGAGAATGACGACTCTAACCGTGCCCTAATGGGAGCGAACATGCAGCGTCAAGCAGTACCTCTAATGATTACAGAAGCACCATTCGTTGGTACAGGTATGGAGCACCTTGCAGCACGTGACTCAGGAGCGGCTGTTATCGCTAAATACCCTGGTATCGTTGAATATGTTGATGGAGCGAAAATTAAAGTACGTCGTATTGAAACTCTAGAAGGTAAAGAAATTAAAGGTGATTTAGATACATACGTAATTCACAAATTCGTACGTTCTAACCACTCTACAGCTTACAACCAAAAACCAATCGTTAAAGTTGGTGATAGAGTAGAACCTAAAGATATCCTTGCAGATGGACCATCTATGGATAAAGGAGAATTAGCTTTAGGTAAAAACCTTGTAGTAGCATTCGTAAACTGGGATGGATATAACTATGAGGATGCTGTTATCATGAGCGAACGTCTTGTAAAAGATGATGTTTATACTTCTATCCACGTAGAAGAATATGAAACAGATGCTCGTGATACTAAACTTGGGCCAGAAGAAATTACTCGTGAAATTCCAAACGTAGGTGAAAATGCACTTAGAAACCTAGATGCTCGTGGAATTATCCGTATTGGGGCTGAAGTTAAAGATGGAGATATCTTAGTAGGTAAAGTTACACCGAAAGGATTAACTGAACAAACTCCAGAAGAAAAATTATTATATGCTATCTTTGGAGCTAAATCTAAAGAAGTACGTGATACTTCATTACGTGTACCTCACGGTGCTGATGGAGTAGTTGCTGATGTTAAAATCTTTAAACGTGAAGATGGTGCTGAATTACCTAACGGTGTAAATGAACTTGTACGTGTATTCATCGTTCAAAAACGTAAAATCCGCGTAGGGGATAAAATGGCCGGTCGTCACGGTAACAAAGGGGTTATCTCGAATATCTTACCAGAAGAAGATATGCCTTACCTACCAGATGGTACACCAGTTGACGTAATGTTAAATCCACTAGGGGTTCCATCTCGTATGAACATTGGACAAGTATTAGAGCTACACTTAGGTATGGCTGCTAAACAACTAGGAATCCACGTAGCAACACCAGTATTCGATGGTGCTACTGATGAAGATGTTTGGTCTACAGTTGCTGAAGCTGGAATGGCTAAAGATGCTAAGACAGTTCTTTATGATGGACGTACAGGTGAACCATTCGACAGCCGTGTATCTGTAGGGGTAATGTACATGATTAAACTTGCACACATGGTTGATGATAAACTTCACGCTCGTTCAATTGGACCATACTCATTAGTAACACAACAACCACTTGGAGGTAAAGCTCAATTTGGTGGACAAAGATTTGGTGAGATGGAGGTATGGGCACTTGAAGCTTATGGTGCTGCATATACTCTTCAAGAAATCTTAACGTACAAATCAGATGATACTAATGGTCGTGTTAAAACATACGAAGCTATCGTTAAAGGTGAAAACATTCCACGTCCAGGAGTTCCTGAATCATTCCGAGTACTTATGAAAGAACTTCAAGCACTTGGTATGGACTTCAGAGTAATGGATAATGAAGATAACGAAGTAGACATGGGTGATATAGATTTAGGAGATACAATTGATTTCCACGAATCACACCACCACAACCACAATGAAGAAGAAGCAAATGAAACAGAAAAAGCTTCAAAAGAAAATACTGAAAATGGATATCAAAGTTTAGCTAACTTAATTCTATCTGATTCAGAAGAAGAAGTTGAAGAAGAATCAAGTGAAGAAACTTCAGGATATCAAGCATTAGCTAATCTATTAATGTCAGATACAGATGAGTATGAAGACGTTGAAGATGATACTGATGAAGAATAATATAAATTTTACAATTAATCACAAAGAACTATTCAAGGCATTTATACAAAAAAATAAAGGAGGTATGCTCCTTGATAGACGTAAATAATTTTGCATATATGAAAATTAGTTTAGCTTCTCCAGAAAAAATCAGAAGTTGGTCTTACGGAGAGGTTAAAAAACCTGAAACAATTAACTATAGAACTTTAAAACCAGAAAACGATGGGCTATTCTGTGAAAGAATTTTTGGTCCAACAAAAGACTGGGAATGTGCTTGTGGAAAGTACAAAAGAGTTAGATATAAAAACATTAAATGTGATAAATGTGGAGTTGACGTAACTTTAGCAAAAGTTCGTCGTGAAAGAATGGGGCACTTAGAATTAGCTGCCCCAGTCAGCCACATTTGGTATTTCAAAGGTATTCCAAGTAGAATGGGTCTTCTACTTGACCTTAGCCCAAGACAATTGGAAGAAGTAATTTACTTTGCTTCTTACATTGTTATTGATCCAGGTGAAACTGACTTCATGAAGAAACAAATTGTTTCGGAGCGTGAAGTACGTGAAGCACGTAGCACATTTGGAGCAAACTCTTTCGTAGCTAAAATGGGAGCTGAAGCAATTCGCGATCTATTAGCTGAATTAGATATCGAAAAAGAACTTAAAGACCTAAAAAATGAACTTAAAGAATTAAGTGAAAGCAACTATAAATCTGGTCAAAAAGTTGTAAAAATCATCAAACGTGTTGAAGTATTCGAAGCATTTAAACACTCTGGAAACAAACCAGAATGGATGATTATGACTGTATTACCAGTTATTCCACCTGAATTAAGACCTATGGTTCAATTAGATGGTGGACGTTTCGCAACAAGTGACTTAAACGATTTATACAGACGTGTAATTAACCGTAACAATCGTCTGAAAAAACTTATCGAACTTAAAGCTCCAGGGCTAATTGTACAAAACGAAAAACGTATGTTACAAGAAGCTGTAGATGCATTAATCGATAACGGACGTCGTGGTCGTCCTGTAACAGGTCCTGGTAACAGAACATTAAAATCATTATCTAATATGTTAAAAGGTAAACACGGTCGTTTCCGTCAAAACTTATTAGGTAAACGTGTTGACTACTCTGGACGTTCAGTAATCGTAGTTGGTCCAAACTTAAAAATGTACCAATGTGGATTACCTAAAGAAATGGCACTTGAATTATTCAAACCATTTGTAATGCGTGAATTAGTTAAACGTGAGTTAGCTAATAACATTAAAAATGCTAAAAACCAAATCGAAAGAATGGAAGATCATGTATGGGATATCTTAGAAGATATTATTCGTGAGCACCCAGTATTACTTAACCGTGCCCCGACTCTTCACAGACTAGGTATCCAAGCATTCGAACCAATCTTAGTAGAAGGACGTGCAATTCGTCTTCACCCTCTTGTTACAACAGCGTTTAACGCCGACTTCGATGGTGACCAAATGGCCGTTCACGTTCCTTTATCAAAAGAAGCACAAGCAGAAGCACGTATGCTAATGCTAGCTGCTCAAAACATCCTTAACCCTAAAGATGGTAAACCAGTAGTTACACCATCTCAGGATATGGTATTAGGTAACTACTACCTAACACTTGAAAGACCTGGAGCAGTAGGGGAAGGTATGATTTTCAAAGATGCCGATGAAGCAAGAATAGCATACCAAAATGGATATATTCACCTTCACACACGTGTCGGTATCGCGGCTAAATCATTTGAAAACCCAACGTTCACAGAAGAACAAAACAAAAAATTACTTGTTACTACAATTGGTAAAGTAATCTTTAACGATATATTACCAGAAGGATTCCCATATCTAAATGAACCTACAAAAGATAATTTAGAATCAGCAACTCCTGATAAATATTTCGTATCACCATCTGATCTTGCAGAAGGTGGATTAAAAGCATATATTGCTGAACAAGAAGCTGTAACACCATTCAAAAAAGGTTTCTTATCAAAAATCATTTCTGAAATCTTTAACAGATTCCACATTACTGAAACATCTATGATGTTAGACAGAATGAAAGATTTAGGATTCAAATACTCTTCAAGAGCTGGTATTACAGTAGGGGTAAGTGACGTATTCGTCTTACCTAATAAATATGAAATCTTAGCAGACTCACAAGCTAATGTTGATAAAATCACAACATTATACAGACGTGGTCTGTTAACTGAAGAAGAAAGATATCAAAACGTTATTGCTCAATGGGCAAAAGCAAAAGATATCATTCAAGATCAACTAATGGACTCTCTTCCAGCTACTAACCCAATCTACATGATGAGTGACTCTGGAGCCCGTGGTAACGCGTCTAACTTCACTCAGTTAGCCGGAATGCGTGGTCTGATGGCATCTCCATCAGGACGTATCATGGAAATGCCTGTACGTTCATCATTTAAAGAAGGATTAACAGTATTAGAGTTCTTCATCTCTTCTCACGGTGCGCGTAAAGGTCTTGCCGATACAGCGCTTAAGACAGCCGACTCAGGTTACTTAACTCGTCGTCTTGTAGACGTTGCACAAGATGTTATCGTTCGTGAAAACGACTGTGGTACATCTCGTGGATTAAGAGTTGCTGCACTTAAAAATGGAACAGATGAAATCGAAAGCTTACAAGAACGTCTTGAAGGTAGATACAGTAAAGAAACTGTTGTTCACCCAGAGACAGGAAAAGTTATCGTTGAAGATGGTCAATTAATCACTCTAGATACAGCTAAAGAAATTGAAGCAGCTGGAATCGAAAGTGTTGTTATCAGATCAGCATTTACATGTAACTCTCGTCATGGAGTTTGTGAGAAATGTTATGGTAAAAACTTAGCTACAGGTGAAAAAGTAGAAGTTGGGGAAGCAGTTGGTACAATTGCCGCTCAATCTATCGGAGAACCTGGTACACAGCTTACAATGCGTACGTTCCACACAGGTGGGGTTGCCGGTGCCGATATCACTCAAGGTTTACCTCGTATTCAAGAGTTATTTGAAGCGCGTAATCCAAAAGGTAAGGCATTAATCTCAGAAGTAGATGGAACAGTTACAAAAGTTGAAATCGATAATAATCACGTACGTAGAATCTACGTATTAAGTGAAATCGGTGAAGAAAGAGAATACCAAGACTATGGTGCAAGCCGTATGTTAGTTAAAGAAGACGACAAAGTTAAACGTGGTCAAGCTTTAACTGAAGGTTCTATTGAACCAAAAGAATTACTATCAATTGCTGGTTTAGAAGCGGTACAAAGTTACTTATTAACTGAGGTACAAAAAGTTTACCGTATGCAAGGGGTAGAAATCAGTGATAAACACGTTGAGGTTATGGTACGTCAAATGTTAAGAAAAGTACGTGTAATCAATGCTGGAGACACTGACTTACTTCCAGGTTCATTAGTTGATATTCACAAATTCACAGATGAAAACAAAAAAATCCTTGCGGTACGTGGAAACATGGCTACAGCTAAGCCTGTAATTCTAGGTATCACTAAAGCTTCATTAGAGACTGAAAGTTTCTTATCTGCAGCTTCATTCCAAGAAACTACTCGTGTTCTTACAGACGCAGCAGTTAAAGGAAAAGTTGATAGACTTATGGGACTTAAAGAGAACGTTATTATTGGTAAGCTAATTCCAGCAGGAACAGGAATGCCAAGATACAATGACGTAGATATCAAAGTTGAAAATGAACTTGAATTAGAAATGGATAACGAATTAAGTAGACCAATTGAAGAAGAATTACATGAAGAATTAGGATCTATTTAATTTAGAACATAGAAAAGTTAATAGGAATATAAAAAAATCTTATATTCCTATTGACAAATCTATAAAAAGTATGTAAAATAGATAATGTTGAATACAAAAGTAGAAGCACCCGTTTCTCACCTGCCAATATTGATTGTTCAGGTTTATGTAGATGAAATGTAGAATTTTATGCTGGGTGTTTTGCACTCAGTTTTTTTTAATGCTTTTAGTATTTAATGAAATTTATAAATAGGAGGTGCTGATCATTAGTAAAGATACTGCACAAGTAAATGAAGGTATTAAAGCGAAAGAGTTTCTTTTAATTAGTCAAAATGGAGAACAATTAGGAGTTAAAACTAAGGCAGAAGCGATGCAAATTGCAGAGCGTATGAACTTAGATGTTGTTCTAGTAGCTCCAAATGCTAAAACACCAGTTGCTAAAATTATGAACTACGGTAAGTTCAAATTTGAACAACAAAAGAAAGAAAAAGAAGCACGTAAGAAACAAAAAATCGTAACAACAAAAGAGATAAGATTATCTCCAACAATTGAAAAACACGATTTCGAAACTAAGTTGAAAAATGCACGTAAATTCTTAGCAAAAGAAGACAAAGTTAAAGTTTCTATTCGTTTTAAAGGGAGAGCAATCACCCACAAAGAAATTGGACAGAAAGTTTTAGAAAACTTTTCTAACGAAGCTAGCGATATAGCTACTGTCGAACAAAAACCTAAAATGGAAGGTCGCAGTATGTTCTTAGTTCTAGCACCAAAAAAAGAGAAATAAAGGTTTAATATAGGAGGAATTTGATAATGCCAAAAATGAAATCTCACCGTGGTTTAGCAAAACGTGTGAAAAAAACAGCTAGCGGTAAATTAAAACGTAGCCGTGCTTATACTTCTCACTGGTTTTCAAGAAAAACTACTAAACAAAAACGTCACTTACGTAAAGCTTCATTAGTATCTCGTGGTGATTACAAACGTATTAGAACTTTATTAGTTAAATAATATTAAAGAAGATTAATTATAGCGTAAATACTTATTTAAGTTATACATAAGGAGGAATTAGATATGCCACGTGTTAAAGGTGGAACTGTGACTCGTCGTCGCCGTAAAAAAGTTTTAAAACTAGCTAAAGGATATTTTGGTTCAAAACATACATTATTCAAAGTTGCTAAGCAACAAGTAATGAAATCAGGAATGTATGCTTTCAGAGACCGTCGTCAAACAAAACGTAACTTCAGAAGATTATGGATCGTTCGTATTAATGCAGCTGCAAGATTAAATGGATTATCTTACAGCCGTCTAATGAACGGACTTAAAGTTGCTGGAATCGATATTAACAGAAAAATGTTATCAGAAATCGCTATCCACGACGCAGCAGCATTCACAAGCATTTGTGAACAAGCTAAAGCAGCTTTAGCTAAATAATTAAAGAAAATTTAAAGAATACTTGCATA
>NZ_JAPWCC010000025.1:0-23936 GCF_041433735.1 Gemella sp. 20925_1_85
GCCTTTTCTAGCAAATAACATGATGGCGACAATAAAATACAATAAGTAAACAGGCACTGCAACTCCTGACGTTATTCCAACAATCGCAATAGCCAATAATAAAAATAACACACCCGAAAAAATTCTATGTTTCATCGTGAAAGTCGCTAATAACGCTATAAGTGCTATTAGTAAGGCTGATAATTTAATAATTTTTATAAAAAATTCAATCAGACTATAGCTGTCAATTTTTGTGTAAAGAAAAAAAGTATCTACAAAACTAGAAAGCAAAAATCTTACAAATTCAGGAGTTAAAAATATTGCTTCCAGTTGCCTCTTGAAAAATCCTGTGTACATTAAAATCACCACTGAAATTAAGATTATGTTCGCTATCCAGGCTAAAGTTTTTTCTATTTTTCTGTTGATTGATTTCATAAACTTCCCCTCTTTTTTCAATTATTAACTAAATTATATCATAAAGGGGAAACAATTTATTTAGATTTAGCTACTCTTAAAGAAAAAATCTACAGGTGACTCCATTGATATATGAATGAATTTTTATCTCCATTTTCCACAGCTTCAGATTTATTATTATAGATACGCTACTCAATTCCATATAAAAAACCTAAGCAACAAAATGCAATATACTATCCCTTACTACTCTGTCTAGTAAGGAGACATATATCTATGCTACTTAGGTTTTATTAATATTTCACTCGTGCCCCGGAATTGGCTGTGAGCCTAGTAAATTGGACTCCCATTTAGTGACTGCAATGTAGTTTGCTTGTAAGCTACATTAATGTGAGCCTAATTGGCTGTATACAATTTTAGTTACAAGGCTAATTTCGTTACATATTGATTTAATAACGAACTAGCCTAGCTGTAAGCCTATAATTTTTAACCTTTAAATACTATCTTCCACGACGTTTTGCTTGTGGAGCTGCTTTTCTTACAGGTTTGTGGTTTTGTTGAACAACAGGTCTGTGTGCTGCTGGTTTTTGAGCAACTGCTGTTGGTCTTTGAACAGCTGGTTTTTGAGCTACTGGTCTGTGTGCTACTGCAGTAGGTCTTTGAGCTGGTTTATGTGTAGTTACTACTGTAGGTTTGTGGTTTGTCACTACTGTGTGGTTTGTAGTAGAAGAGTGACTTACAGAACCTGAAGCAACTAGTTGTTTATGAACTTGAGTTGTAGCTACTACGTGTGCTTGTGTTTGAGTAGTTACGTAAGTGTAAGTTTGAGTGTATGGTCTACTAATTTGGCTCTCAGGCTTTTTAGTGAAGTACACTTGGTATACTAATTCTTGATCATAGATCTTGTTAGCTGCGATTTGACCTTTACTTTCATTAGAAAAATCACGTTTTGAAATGTTGTATTCGTTAGCTAAGTTTTGAGGAAGAGAGATTGTCGCAAATACGTTCTCGTCTCCTGATAATTTTGCACTTTCTGCTAATTTTTTATTAGTTCCTTCTTCTAGGTAATCAACTCTCACATTGATTTTTTTGTTTGCAGCTTCTACTTTTGCATCATTTACATTAGCAAATGAGAAAACGAATAAAGCTGGTAATGCTGCTTTTAATAGTTTTTTAAACATAGTTTCTCCTTAATGTATATTTTATTGGAATTGATATCTTAATATAATTACGTATCTTTACCGGAATTAATAATATCATAAATGAAAATTTACGTCAATCATTTTCCGAAGAAATTTTATTATTTTACGAAAATTTATCCAGTTGAAAAACAACCCAATACCTGCACTCTTGATTGAACTTAAAATATACTTAAAATACAGTTAAAATAGTGATAATTATTAGCGCAAGAAGATATTAATCTTTAATTTACATATCAACTATCTACTCTTTTTATTATCTCTAAAATGAAATAAAAAATATTTATTTAATATAAATATGTTAGTAGGATTTTTATTTATTCTCAAAGTAATTCTACTAAATTTTCCACTCTTATTCCACCCAAATACAAAACACAGAGAAAACCCCTGAAATCAGATTTTCTTCCGAACGCCTTCATAACATAAAAAATCGAGGATGAGATTTCTCTCATTCCTCGATTCATGAATAGTCGTAAAGTTACTCTACTTTAATCCTATTTATCTTCTTTTTTACGTTTTCTGATTGCTGCTGCAATTCCTGCAAGTAATACACCGAATCCTGCTGCCGCTGTGTTAGATGTTTCGTTACCAGTGTTTGCTAGACGTTTGAATTGAGATTTAACTACGCCTACTGGACTTCTTTCCCCTTCTGGTTTAGCTGGAGCATTTGGATCCATTGGTTTTTCTGGTGTGTTTGGAGTTCCTGGGTTTCCTGGAGTTTGACCTGGTTTTTCTTCTTTAATTTCCTTGTATACGTAAGTAACTTCTGTTGTTCCTTCTGTTACTTTACCAGTTTCAGCACCTTTAGTTGCAGTTGGTACTAATACGTATTTCTTACCATCTTTTGTAGTGATTGTAGCTGGTTTATTGTCAGTTGTGTCATATGCTGAATTTATAGATCCGTCTGTAGTATCTTTAACATCTTCTGCGATTGTGTTACCCGCTTCATCTACATAACGAACTACTACGTTTCCTTTAATTTCTTTGTACACATATGTTACTTCTGTTGTTTTACCTGCTTCAACACTTCCATTTTCGTTACCTTTAGTTGATGTTGGTACTAATTCGTATACTCTTCCTTCTGGAGTTGTAATACGAGTTGGTTTCACATCTTTTTCCATAGTGTTGTACGCTGCACCTGGTTTACCGTCTTTAGTACCGACAACGTCTGCTTGGATTGTATTTCCTGCTTCGTCTACATAGTGAACTACTACTTGTCCTGCTTTTTCGTAAACGTAAGTTACTTCAGTTTTACCTTCTACTACGTCTCCTGTTTCAGGTTTAGAATCATCTTTAACAGCTTTTTCTGTTAAGTAGTAAACTACACCATCTTTTTCGATTGTTGCTGGTTTATTGTCAGTTGTATCGTACTTAGCGTTTAGAGAAGCACCTTTAGTATCTTCTTTATCATCAGCAATTACGTTACCTTCTGTGTCAACGTAGTGAACTATTACATCTCCAGTTACTTCTTTATAAACGTAAGTAACTTCTGTTGTTCCTTCTGTTACTTTACCATTCTCAGTACCTTTAGTTGCAGTTGGGACTAATGCATATTTCTTACCATCTTTTGTAGTGATTACAGCTGGTTTGTTATCAGTTGTGTCATATGCTGAACTTACTGATGCGTCAGCAGTATCTTTAACGTCTTCTGCGATTGTATTACCCGCTTCATCAGTGTAGTGAACTACTACGTTTCCTTTAACTTCTTTGTATACATATGTTACTTCTGTAGTTTTACCTGCTTCAACACTTCCGTTTTCGTTACCTTTAGTTGATGCTGGTACAAGTTCGTATACTTTTCCTTCTGGAGTAGTGATGCGAGTTGGTTTCACATCTTTATCCATAGTATTGTACGCTGCACCTGGTTTACCATCTTTAGTACCCACAACGTCTGCTTGAAGTGTGTTTCCAGCTTCGTCTACGTAGTGAACTACTACTTGTCCTGCTTTTTCGTATACATAAGTGATTTCTGTAGTTCCTTCTACAACAGCACCATTTTCTGGTTTAGAACCTTCTTTAAGTTCTTTAGCTGTTAAGTAGTAAACTTGTCCATCTTTTTCTAGTTTAGCTGGTTTGTTGTCAGTTGTGTCATATTTCTCACTTAGTGATCCATTTTCTACATCTTTAGTATCTGCAGCTAATGTGTTTCCTTCTGTGTCAACGTAGTGAACTACTACATTACCAGTGATTTCTTTGTACACGTAAGTTACTTCTGTAGTTTCCCCAGCTTTAACTTTACCTGTTTCATCACCTTTAGTTGATTGAGGGATTAATTCATATACTTTTCCTTCTGGAGTAGTGATACGGTTTGGTTTCGTGTCGTTATCAGCAGTGTTGTACGTTGCGCCTGGTTTACCGTCTTTTGTAGAAACAGCTCTCACTTGGATAGTGTTACCTTTTTCATCAGTGTAGTTAACTACTACTTGTCCTGCTTTTTCATAAACGTAAGTTACTTCAGTTTTACCTTCTACTACGTCTCCGTTTTCTGGTTTAGAGTCATCTTTAAGAGCTTTTTCTGTTAAGTAGTAAACAGTTCCGTCTTTTTCGATTTTTTCTGGTTTGTTGTCAGTTGTATCGTATTTAGCATTTAGAGAAGCACCTTTAGTATCTTCTTTATCGTCAGCAATTACGTTACCTTCTGTATCAACGTAGTGAACTACTACATCACCAGTTACTTCTTTATAAACGTATGTTACTTCTTTAGTTTCTCCCGCAACAACTTTACCATTTTCGTCACCTTTAGTTGCTGTTGGTACTAGTTCGTATACTTTTCCTTCTGCAGTTGTGATACGAGTTGGTTTCATTCCATTATCAGAAGTGTTGTAGTCTGATCCTGGTTTTCCATCTACAGTGTCTTTAGCACCTGAAGCTACGTTAGCACCTGCTGCATCTACACCTACTAATGGAGTTCCATCTTCTGTTTGGTAGTTAACTACTACTTGTCCTGCTTTTTCATAAACGTAAGTTACTGTAGTTGTACCTTCCACTACATCTCCAGTAGCTGGTTTAGAATCATCTTTAATTTCTTTAGCTGTTAGGTAGTATTTAACACCATCTTTAGTGATTTCAGCTTTTTTGTGGTCTGCTGTATCGTATTTAACGTTTAGAGAAGCATCTGTTTCGTCTTTTTCGTCTTCAGCAAGTGTGTTACCTTCAGTATCTTCATACTTAACAACAACATTACCTTTAACTTCCTTATAAACGTATGTTACTTCTTTAGTTTGACCTGATTCTACAGTTCCTGTTTCATCACCTTTAGTTGATGCTGGTACTAATTCGTATACTTTTCCTTCTGCAGTTGTGATACGAGTTGGTTTCATTCCGTTATCTGCAGTATTGTACTCAGAACCTGGTTTTCCATTGTCAGTGTCTTTAGCACCTGAAGCAATATCTTTACCATCTGCAGTACCTACTAATGGAGTTCCGTCTTCTGTTTGGTAATTAACGATTACTGATCCAGCTTTTTCGTAAACGTAAGTTACATCAGTTTTACCTTCTACTACATTTCCAGTTTCTGGTTTAGAACCATCTTTAAGACCAGCTTTTGTAATGTAGTAAACAGTTCCGTCTTCTGCAGTGATTTTTTCTGGCTTATTATCAACAGCAGTGTCATATTTTTCGCTTAGAGATGCACCTTTAAGGTCATCTTTGTCAGATGCGATTGTGTTACCTTCTGTGTCAACATAGTGAACTACTACGTCACCAGTAACTTCTTTATAAACGTATGTTACTTCTTTAGTTTGTCCAGCTACTACTGTACCTGTTTCATCACCTTTAGTTGATGCTGGTACTAGTTCGTATACTTTTCCTTCTGCAGTTGTGATACGGTTTGGTTTCATTCCATTGTCAGAAGTATCATATGCTGATCCCGGTCTTCCATCTACAGTGTCTTTAGCACCTGAAGCTACGTTAGCACCTGCTGCATCTACACCTACTAATGGAGTTCCATCTTCTGTTTGGTAGTTAACTACTACTTGTCCTGCTTTTTCGTAAACGTATGTTACTGTAGTTGTTCCTTCTACTACATCTCCCGCAGCTGGTTTAGAACCGTCTTTAAGCTCTTTAGCTGTTAGGTAGTATTTAACACCATCTTTAGTGATTTCATCTTTTTTGTGGTCTGCTGTATCGTATTTAACGTTTAGAGAAGCATCTGTTTCGTCTTTTTCATCTTCAGCGATTACGTTACCTTCTGTATCTTCATACTTAACAACAACGTTACCTTTTACTTCTTTATAAACATATGTTACTTCTTTAGTTTCTCCAGCAACAACTTTACCAGTTTCTTCACCTTTAGTTGCTGTTGGTACTAGTTCGTATACTTTTCCTTCTGCAGTTGTGATACGAGTTGGTTTCATTCCGTTATCTGCAGTGTTGTAGTCAGTTCCTGCTTTAGCGTCTGTTGTGTCTTTAGCACCTGATTCAATGTTTGCTCCATCTGCAGTTCCTACTAATGGAGTTCCGTCTTCTGTTTGGTAGTTAACTATTACCGATCCAGCTTTTTCATAAACGTAAGTTACTTCAGTAGTACCTTCAACTACGTCTCCAGTTTCTTTAGAACCATCTTTAAGTGCTTTAGCTGTTAAGTAATATTTAACACCGTCTTTTTCGATAGATTCTTTTTTGTGATCAGTTGTATCGTATTTAACATTTAGAGAAGCATCTGTTTCATCTTGTTCATCATCAGCAAGTGTGTTACCTTCAGTATCTACATACTTAACAACAACATTACCTTTAACTTCTTTATAAACATATGTTACTTCTTTAGTTGTTCCTGATTCAACTTCACCTTCTTCTTCACCTTCAGTTGATTCTGGAACTAATTGGTAAACTTTTCCTTCTGCAGTTTTAATACGTTCTGGTTTCATTCCATTATCTGCAGTGTTATAAGCTGTTCCTGGTTTACCGTTATCAACATCTTTAGCACCTGATTCTACAGTTTTGCTTTCGTCACCAACTACTGTACCTGTAAGAGCTGTTCCGTCTTCAGTTTTGTAATTAACGATTACTGATCCAGCTTTTTCGTAGATGTAAGTTACTTTTGTAACACCTTCTACTACTGTACCTGTTTCAGCTGGTGATGTAGTTTCTTGATCGTTTACAGCAGTTTTAGTGTTTGCTTCGTTTAGGTAGTAAACATTTCCAGCTGCATCTGTAAGTTTTTGTGGTTTTTCAGTTTCATTTTCTTTAGTGTTGTACGCTACGTTTTTAGGTGTTCTAACCGTTTTGTCTTCTACAACTACTTCTTGTCCATCAGCATCAACATAGTACTTCTCAGTTACTACTTCAGCTACTGTTTCAGGAGTATCAGTGTAAGGATCTTTTAATACTGTTCCGTCTTCTGTTTGGTAGTTCACTACTACAGAACCTTTTTTCTCGATTTCACGAGTTTTTTCTTCTGCATAAGTGTAAGTGATTGTTGTAGTACCACTTGCTAAACGGTAGGCACGAAGAGGAGTGATTTCATCACGGTAAGAATACTCTTCAACATCCGGCGAAGGACTATTTAATTTAAGAACAAAATCAGGAGTATCTTCTAAAGTACTTGATTCTGATTCAGAAACGCTTGATATATCTACTGTTATATCAGTTGTAGGTCTTCCTTTATCATCAACTTGATCTCCCTTATCAGCAATAATCGCGTTAGGATCACCAGCTTTTGCCCCTATTCCTAAAGAAATATATCGTTTGAAATTAAGGAGGTTATCTTCAAATCCTTTTTCTTGAAGATATGCAAGATATCCTTTTACAAGAGTTTTGTTTGTTACTCCTGTTAAAGTATCTGGAGCCGCTTTAAATTTTTGTACCATTGCATATGTTCTATTTACAGTAGCCCCAGTTCCATCTTTATCATCTGCTACATTATCACTAGATGTCAATTGTATACTTGCTGTTAAAGCGAAACTCTCAGTTTTAGCTGTTACATAAGTATTTTTCTCAAGGACAAAAACGTAGTCTCCTTCTTTGATTCCACCATCAGCTGTTACGTTAGCTGAAGTGAAGTCTTTTGCTACAGCTTCACCAGCTTTGAATGCTTCTACCATCTTAGCATCAGAAGTGATTGCACCTGAATCAGCTTGTACATATTTACCATATGTTCCTTTTCCTGTTTGCTCAACAATCCAAGCTTTCCCACCAGCTTTTACAGTATCATAAGTGATTTTACCTTCTGCATTACTTAATCCTTCTGGAGTAAGTTTCGCAGTTACATCACCTAGAGTTGTGTCAGAGTACACTCCTCCACCATTTCCAGTAGTTTCAACCTTAGGTTCTCCGATTAGGTGGTAAGTTTTCCCATCTTTTTCAATTGTTGCTTTCTTACCGTTTTCTTTAGCGTCATTTAGGTCGCTATCCTCTGCATCTCCACCTGTTGTTCCTTTGAAAACTTCTCCTGATTTTCCGTATACATCGTATGGTGTTTCAATAGTTTTATCAGCACCAGAATTTTGGTTTTTATTTTCTTCTAGAACAGTATTACCTTCAGCAGTTACATATTTGTAATCTACTTTTCCTGTTTTAGTAATTGTATTTGTTCCCTCTGCAGTTGGATCAGTTGAAAATTGCCTACCTGCATCTGGGTTCTCAATATTAGCTGTATCTACAACTACAGAACCCTTGTCGTTCGAAATCGTTGTTGTGTTATCGCTGTTTTCTGTCATCGCAGCTTCTGCTGAGTTAGCGCCAGCTGATAATGCGATCGCAGTACCAACGATTACACCGATTGCTCCGATTTTAACCGAATCAGAACGTCCGTTTTTGAACTTACGTATCGAGAATTTATCATTCTTATTTATTAACATAAATTTACCTTCCTTTTTTATTTTTTATAACTTAACAATATTTTCTTTCATGATTTTTCCTAAACAAAACTTAAATAACTAACGTTAGTTCAGAAATTCTCAAAATACATTCTATCACTTTAAAGTCTTAAATGCAATTATTTTGGTATTAGATGAACGTTAATAATATAGAATATCATTCACTTTTTTATTTTCAATTATTTTCATAACTTTATGTCAAGTCGGAAATAATTAAAATTTGCGATTCTTTAAAGGTTTACAGTAAAAAATCCACCCTTTCGAGTGGATTTAAGTTTTCAGTCTTTTCATTGTGATTTTTTTAATATTTTTTGGATATTTTAGATTTACTATTATGTAAATTTGTCTATACAAACTACCAACCTAAAGTTACAGTTATAAAGTCACAACCAAGACGACGCAATTCATTTTGTCTATCATTATAATACTGCACTGCGATTCCTTTTACACTTACGTTTTGAGTGTTTTTTAAGTGTAAGCTGACAGATGATGTGAAATGATATACTTCGACAAACTCATATTCTTTAAACAATTCTACTAGAGCATCTTCGAATATTAAAGGTGTAACTAGGTATTTCACATTATCTATTTTGAATTTTTCCTTTGGGTGGGGGACATAATAATCTACATTCAACGCTTTTGCATAAGTCGTAATAAAGTTCACCGAGATACTCTCGTCTTCTTCTGAAAAGTTCTGACCGAGAAGCACCTTAGCTGTTTTTCCATTTTTAACTGGTTCTATATCTAACTTAAAGAAATCTTGCAGGTACACCAACTTCTCTTTTGCGACAACATGAAAATCACTATCGTACAGCGTGTAATGTTTTTCTGTATTGTTAATTAAATCATCGCGAGTTAAACCATATTTCCCTACTTGTCTGTAATCCAAAGGTAGTGCGTACATTCCCCTTGGATAGACATCCGCATAACCGTCATCAAAACTCATCAAGTGCTTATATTTTGAACGAGCAACTATATCTAGTATCAACGGATTATCAAAACTCGCATAAAATATTTTATCGTATTCTTTCGCGCACTTATTAAGAACTTGTTCATAAGTCCCTTCATCAGTACCATGAAATACTAAATCAAAATCACGAGAATAATGTTGTTGCCTTTCATTCATAACTGGCATAAGATACACTTTCACAAATTTTTCTTCTGAATATAGCTTTTCGATATAGTTAGCTATCTTCGCCTGCAGCGAGGTCGTTGCGATTATTAAATTCTCCATAGTGTTCTCCTTTCACTTTTTATCTAAATTTAAGGGCATGACTCTACAATCATGATTTCACAGAAATTGATTTTGTCGAGCCAGCCCCTTATTTCTTATCTTTAATTATATTGCTGAACCTGCTTAACTCTTATTCATTAAATCCAAGTAATACTTGCTTACATTTTCTAGCGAATATTTTTTCGCTAGGTTTATATTACCTTTGTTAGATTTTTGGAAGTCGACTTGTTCCATCTGCATTATTTTTTCTACTAGTCCAATTTGACTTCTGAATAATGTTATTGCATCTGACTGACTAGCGTAATATCTATGCGCAAAATCAACATCAGATAATAGTCCCAATAGACCTTTACTAGCCGCTTCCACGAAAGCATTCGCAAAAAGTTCAGTAAAACTCGCCGAAATATAACACTGATGTTTTTCATAAGGAACTTCTTCTACAATTCCTACAAATTTGATATTAGGAGTAAGTTCATACTTAGATTTTAACTCATCAAGGCGTTCTTTAGTTCCACCGTAAAATGTAACTTTTACTTTAGAACCAAGGTTATATAATTGTATAAAAACTTTAATAACAAGTTCTACATTTTTCAACTCTTGCATATTTCCTACAAGGCAGTAATCAGTGACTGGACCAATATTTTTCACCTCAGCAAAATTCTCCGTAACCATAGGCGGTAAAAATCTCACATCGTAGTCAAGTTTCGCAAGTTCCTCAGTAAGTCTTTCACTAGCGACTAAGTAACTAGTTTTCCCACGAAGATTCGCAACTTGCAAGTTACGAAGGACATTTTCATGAATAACTTCGTAATAGTTTTTCCCAGTATTTTCCATAAAACGGCATAGGTTCGGCGCTGGGACGATATGCTGATCACGAATAAGAAGATCATCCTGCTTAGCATTAACCGCAAGATATTTCACAAGCAAATCCTCTTCTGCCAGAATTTCATCATCTTTAAGGAAGATATATCCTGGGTAGAATAGACGAACTGGCACCGGTTGTTTAAATGGATCCATGTATTTCATTTTCAAGGCTACACTACCATCACTATTGTACAGAAGCACCTCTCCAGCTTTATAATCTTCGAAAAGAAACGGAGCTTCAGTGAAATAAAACTTACCTGAACCATCACTTAGAGTAACAGAACTGACGAAACCATCTTCCGTCAGAACAAGTTCGTCGCCTTCTTCTAATTCAAGAACGTCAGGACGAATCGAAGGTTCTTTATGTGCAATATCAGAATAACTGAACGGCACACACACGATCTCCTCATCTAGAAAACCTAGTTTTTTAATATCTTCTTTCCAGTTATCTCTAATTTGAGGTGAACTTGCTAGATGCAGATAGTCTACATTTAGGTTTCTCGCTATCTTCGCTCTATATAATTGAGTAGTTTCAAAACCGTATCTATTCGTTTCTCTAACCGGGTGCATAGTTATTATTCTTGGCATAATACTTCCTTTCTCTATCTAAAATTTACTCGATCTAATATTTTTCTGCGGATTCATCATCTTTCTATATACTATTTTAATCAATTAATTTTATCATAAATAGGATTAGTCCGCAATAAAAGTGGGATAGCATGTGAGGAAGAACTTTCTCATCGTTTCTAAATTATAGAAAATCACCCTCGAAATGTATCGAGGGTGATTCTTTATTTTAGACTTCCGATTAAATCTTAGTCTTCTTTTCTACGTTTTCTGATTGCTGCTACAATTCCTGCAAGTAATACACCAAATCCTGCTGCCGCTGTGTTAGATGTTTCGCTACCTGTATTAGCTAAACGTTTAACTTGTGCTTTAGGAGTAGTTGCAGTTACTTTTCTGAAGATGTGACGGATGTTTCCATTTTCGTCAACTACAGTTCTTACGAACTCGTATCCTTCAACTGTTCCAGCAACGCTAGTTCCATTTTCTGATGGTTTTAATGGATTTCCATTCTCATCTGTCCATGTTGTAACGATGTTTGTAGTTGGGATACGTGTTGCTTTCTTGAAGATATGGCGTACATTTCCTTCTCCATCTACTACCGTTCTATCAAATACATATCCTTCGATTGAACCTGCATCAACTGTTCCATTTGCAGATGGTTTTAATGGGTTTCCATTTTCATCTGTCCATGTTGTAGTTGCTTTTACTTTTTCGTAGATATATTCTGTATCACCGTTTGGAAGTTTCTTACCTTCTACTAAGCGATATCCTGGAATATTTCTTCTTTCTTTTGTTCCTTTTTCTGTTGTAGGCACATTTGGAATTGGGTTTCCATCTTTATCTCTGTGGATAGTTTGAACCGCTCTGTAGATATGTCTAACTGTTCCATCTGAATCTGTTACTGTTTCAACGTATTGATATTCTGGAATATCTAGAACTGGTGATAACATGTCGTATTCAAATCCTGGGATTACGTTTCCTTCTGTATCTCTGATTAGTCCTTTTGGTTTTTCAACTGATGGAGTTGTTACTTTTTCGTATACGTGTTCGATGTCTCCGTTTGGAAGTTTGTTAGTTGTTACAAATTTGTATCCTGGAATATCTTTCTTAGGTTGTTCACCTACTTCTGTTGTTGTTCCTGGGATTACATTTCCGTCTTTATCTTTGAACACTGTGTTTACTTTTTCGTATACGTGTTCTGTATCTCCATTTGGAAGAGTCTTAGTTGTTACGAATCTGTATCCTGGGATATCTTTCTTAGGTGTTGTTCCTTCCTCAGTTGTTGTTCCTGGGATTACATTTCCATCTTTATCTTTGAAGAATGTTTGAACTGGAGCGTAAGTGTGAACTGTATCTCCTTTTGAAGTAGTTGTTGTACTTACTAGTTTGTAACCTGGAATGTTCTTAGGATCTTTTGTTCCTTCTTCAATTTCAGTTCCTGGAATTGGGTGACCAGCTTTATCTACGTATCTTGTAGTTACTTTTTCGTATACATATTCTGTATCACCATTTGGAAGTTTCTTAGTTTCTACTACTTTGTATCCTGGAATGTTCTTAGGATCTTTTGTTCCTTCTTCTGTTGTTGTTCCTGGGATTGGGTTACCGTTTCTATCTACATGTTTAGTTGTTACTGGTTCGTAGATGTGTTTAGTGTTACCTTTTTCATCAGTTTCAGTCTTAACAAGTTTGTATCCTGGAATAGTTTCTGATGGGTTCTTACCATCTTTAGATGGAACTAACTCTTTACCATTCTTATCAACAAATACTGTGTCAGGACGAACTGTTGGTGTGTAAGAAGCTTTGATTGTCTTACCGTTCTTATCTTTACGTACAACTTCTACTGGTGTAGCTGTTCCTACGAAGTCTTTTTCTGGAGTGAATGTTACTTTACCATCTTTATCGATTGTGTAAGTTCCTTCTCCTGGTACTTTCTTCTCAGTTGTTCCGTCAGCGAATGTTGGAGCTACTGTAGTGTCCACATCACCTTTGAATACTGGAGTATTAGATTGAGGTTGGTTCTTAGCACCTTCAGATACTACGTTTTCTGTAGATGTTTTACCTAATACTGTTGGTGTGTATTTAGCTGTTACTGGTGTTCCGTTTTCGTCAACACGTTTAACTGTTACACCTTTAGCTGTTCCTACGAAGTTTGGTTCTGGAGTGAATGTTACTTTACCGTTCTTATCGATTGTGTAAGTTCCTTCTCCTGGTACTTCTTTCGTAGTTGTTCCATCTTCGAATGTTGGAGCTACTGTTTCATCGATTGGTACTGTTACAGTTTTACCGTTTACTTTAGTAGTTCCTGGTGTGAATACTGGAGTTTCTGATTGAGGTTGTCCTTTTTCACCAATTGATGTTACATCTTTACCTGTTGGCGTTACTGGTAATACTACTGGAGTGTACTTAGCTGTTACTGGTGTTCCGTTTTTGTCAACACGTTTAACTGTTACACCTTTAGCTTGACCTGTGAACTCTTTTTCTGGAGTGAATGTTACAGTTCCATCTGGAGCAACTGTGTACGTTCCTTCTCCTGGTACTTCTTTCGTAGTTGAACCATCTTCGAATGTAGCTGGTTTAGTATCATCAAGTTCTACAGTTTTTTCTACACCGTTAACTGTTGTTTTTCCTGGTGTGAATACTGGAGTTCCAGTTTGTTTAGCACCTTGTACATCAGTTGTAGTTACACCTTCTGCAGTTGGTGTTACTGGTTTAACTGTTGGTGTGTATTTAGCTGTTACTTCTGTTCCGTTTTTGTCAACACGTTTAACTGTTACACCGCTAGCTTTACCAGTGAATTGTGGTTCTGGTTTGAATGTTACTACACCATTTTCATCGATAGTGTAAGTTCCTTCTCCTGGTACTTCTTTAGTAGTTGATCCATCGTCGAATGTTGGTTTAACTGTTTCGTCGATTTCTACAGTTACTTCTTTACCGTTAACTGTTGTTTTACCTGCTGTGAATACTGGAGTTCCAGTTTGTTTAGCACCTTGAACATCTTCAGATACTACGTCATCTGATGTAGGAGTAACTGGTTTAACTGTTGGTATGTATTTAGCTGTAGCTGGAGTTCCGTTTGTATCTTTACGTTGAACTTCAACTCCTTGTGCTTTACCTGTGAAGTTTGGTTCTGGTTTGAATGTTACTTCACCAGTTTCTGGGTTGATTGTGTAAGTTCCTTCTCCTGGTACTTCTACTGAAGTTTCATCAGTTGGTTCGCCAGTTTCTGGATCGATTAATTTAGCTGGTACTGTTGGATCGATTGGAGCTTTTTCGTGTCCTTCAGTAAATGTTGGAGTTCCACTTTGCTCTTGACCTTGTGCACCTTCAGAAGTTACCCCTTTAGCAGTTGGTTTAACAGGCGTGATATTCGGAGTATAAGTTGTTTTTACAGCTGTTCCGTTTTTATCTTTCGCTTGAACTGTTACTGGTTGAACTGGACCTGCGTAAGTTTTATCTGTTGGAGTGAATACTGCAACTGGATCTTTACCATCTTCTATTTTAAGAGTGTATTTACCAATTACATTTCCTTTTGGATCTTTAGCTGGTACTTCTGGTGCTGGTTGTCCATCTTCACCTAATAATGTGTAAGTATCTGGATCGATATCTACAGATTTTTCTGTTTTAGCTCCTGTTACAGGATCTTTAACAACCGCTGATCCACCTGTGAATTTAACTGGTTGTTCTTGTGTTTGACCTTGAATGTCACTAGAGTTAGCTGGTTCTGCTTTTGGAGAAGTTCCAACCACTGTTGGTGTAAATGTACCAGTTGCTGGTGTTCCATTTGTATCAACACGTTTTACAGTTACACCTTTAGCTTTTCCTACGAAATCTGGTTTTGGTTTAAAGTGAACTGTTCCATCTGGATCTACTCTGTATGTTCCTTCATCTGTTACAACTTCAGTAACTTCTTGTCCTGTAGTTGGATCAATTAGTTTAGCAGGTACATTTTCATCGATAGGTACTTCTTTTTCCACACCATCAATATTTGCTTTACCACCATGGAATTTCGGTGTTCCACTTTGTTCTGCACCTTGAATATCCGCAGTTGTTACATCATCTCCTTCTGGGTCAGCAGGTACTACTACCGCTGTGTAGTCAGCTGTTACAGGTGTTCCGTTTGTATCTTTACGTTGAACTTTTATCGGAGTACCTTTACCTGTGAATTGTTTATCTGGAGTGAATGTCACTTCTCCAGTTTCAGGATTAACTGTGTAAGTTCCTTCTCCATCAATTGTTACTGAATCTACTGGTTGACCAGTTTTTGGATCGATTAGTTTAGCTGGTTCTTTAGGATCGATAGGAACTTCTACTTCTTTTCCATCGATTGTTGTTTTACCAGGTTTGAATTCAGGAGTTCCTTTTTGTTCTGCTCCTTGAATATCTTTTGTAAATGTATCTACACCTTTTGGTGTTACTGGTTTAACAGTCGGTGTGTAAGTTGCAGTTGTTGGAGTTCCATTCGCATCTTTCGCTTGAACTGTTGCTGGTACTGGAGTACCTGTAAAGTCTTTATTTGGTGTGAATGTTACTTTACCTGTTGTTGGATCGATTGTGTATGTACCAACTTCTTTTCCGTTAGCGTCTTTCGCTGGAATTGTTGTTGCATCAGTTGGTTGTCCAGTAGTTGGATCGATTAATTTAGCTGGTTGTTCAGCATCAATCTTCATAGGAACTTTAGCATCACCTGGTGTGAATGTTGGAGTTCCTTCTTGAGGTTGTCCTTGAGCACCTTCAGTTGTTGTTGGTTTTCCTGTTGGTTCTACTGGTGTGATGTTTGGAGTGTAAGTTGTAGTTACTGGAGTTCCGTTTGTGTCTTTAGCTTGGATTGTAACTGGTTCAACTTCTCCTGCATATGTTTTATCAGTTGGTGTAAATACCGCAGTTGCTTTACCGTCTACAACTTTAAGTGTATATGTACCGATAACATCTCCTGCTGGGTTTTTAGCTGGTACTGATTCTGCTGGTTGTCCATTTTCATCTAATAATTTGTATGAAGTAGTGTCGATTGGCACTTCTTTTTCAACACCGTTAACAGTTGCTTTACCAGGTTTGAATGTTACTTCTTTAGATTGTTCAACACCTTGTACGTCTGTTGTTTCAGCTGGGTCTGCAGTTGGTGTTACACCTACGATAGTTGGAGTGTAAGTTGTGTTTACTTTAGTTCCGTTTTCGTCTTCTGCTTGTACTTTAGCTGGTTGTACTTTTCCTGTGTATTCTTTGTTAGTTGGTGTGAATGTTACTTTGTTAGTAGCTGGGTCAATTGTGTATTCCCCTACTTTGTTTCCTTCTGGATCTAAAGCGTCTACTGATCCAGTTGCTTCTGTTCCATCCGCATTTAGTAATTTAGCTGAATTAGCTTTGATTGGTACTGATTTTTTAACACCTTCTACTGTTGTTTCACCAGGTGCAAATGATACAGTTCCATCTTGTGGTTGTCCTTGGATACCTGAAGATTCCGCTGGTGTCGCTGTTGGTGTTACACCTACGATGTGTGGAGTGTAAGTAGTGTTTACTTTAGTTCCGTTTTTATCTTCTGCTTGAACTTTAGCTGGTGTTACTTTACCAGTGTAAGTTTTATCAGTTGGTGTGAATGTTACTTCACCTGTAGCTGGGTTTACTGTGTATTCCCCTACTTTATTACCTTTTTCATCTAAAGCATCTACTGGTCCAGTTGCTTCTGTTCCATCTGGATTTAATAGTTTTACAGAGTTTTCTTTAATTGGCACTTCTGCATTTCCTGCTGTGAATGTAGGAGTTCCTTTTTGAGTCTCACCTTGTACTCCTGCAGAGTCTGCTGGTTTAGCTGTTGGTTCTACAGCAGTTACTGTTGGAGTATATTTTGTAGTAGCTGTCGCTGTTACAGGTTGACCATCTTTATCTTGACCTACTGGTGCTGTTAATGTTACGTCAACACCTGTTGCAGTTCCTTTGAATGTTGGAAGTGGTTGGAATGTTACTTCACCTGTTGTTGGGTTGATTGTGTAAGTTCCTTCTCCATCTACAGTTACAGAGTCAACTTTAGCTCCAGTTTTTGGATCTACTAATTTAGCTGGGTACTGTGCATTTGGTGTTACTGGTGTAGCTGAATCACCTTCTGTTTTGAATGTTGGAGTTTTCTTCTGTTCTTTACCTTGTACATCTGTTGATGTTTCTGGATCTGCAGTGATTTCTTTTGGAGTTACTGTTGGAATGTATACAGCATCCATAGTTTTTGTAGTAGTTGTATGCGTACCATCATTGATGTTTTCAAGTTGGTTTTGAGCTGTTAATGCAGTCCATCCAGTAGATTGACCATTTGAGTCTACAGCACGTAGTACGATACCATCAGCTTTACCTACGAAATTAGCTTCTGGAGTAAATGTAACCTTATCGTCTGTTACAGTGTATGTACCTTGACCTGCTTTAGTGTAAGTTTTTGTTAATGTTCCATCTGGGTTAACAATCATTACTCCTTCAGTTTGAACTTTTTTAGTAGTTTCAGCACTGATTACGTTACTTTGTTCAGTATACTGAATTTTACCGTATGAGTTGAATGTAGTTTTTCCGTTGTTAGAACCTAGGTCAGATGCATCGTCACCTAATGGTCTTGTTCTGAACTCGATACCAACTGATTGAGTTTCACCTTGTTTCCCAGTAGTTTCTTCTTTATCTCCACGAGGTGGATGAATTACTTGGATTTGGTTATCTTCTACTTCCCCTGAGTAAGCTATTCCATTTGGTTTTTCTACCTGAGATTCATCTTTTGCGATACGAACACGGAAGTTTACTACATCTTTAGTAGTATCAACTACTTGAGTGTTTGTAAATGTTAATTCTACTGTTTGATCATTTCCTGTTACTGTAGCAATATTAGATTCTTCACCTTTATCAAATTTACCGTTTCCGTTGAAATCAATAAATCCACGAACATAAGCTGGTGCAACTGTATCTGTATAGTTGTCATTACCATTAGCTGAAGCTCGAACTTTAACTTTATAAGTGTTGTCCGGACCTCTAACTAATTGGACTTCTGGACGTCCTGTATCTTTATTAATATGTACATTTTCTGGAGCAATAAGTTGATCTACACCTTCATCTCCAGTTTCTGTAGCATCATCAGAACCTATTCCACGTACATGAGTACCTGGTGCAGAGTCGATATCCGCTTTTACTTTACCTAAGTATGGTTGTTGAATTTGTTTCTTTTGTTTAGTTAAGTAGTCTACAGTTTCTGTTCTTAAGTAGTGTTCAGCTAAACCGTATGATTCTGGAAGATCTCCAAAGTCAGAGAATTTGATACCAATCATAGAAGATTGTTGTCCAGATGACATGATGTATAATCCTACTTCAGTTACGTTTGCTGTAGATAGTACTGGGGTTCCCGCTCCACCATTGTTACGATATCCACCGAATACTTGAGAACCTAGACCTGCAGTAGCAGCATCAGGAGTTGCAAATTTCCCACCGTTTAAGGCATTAACAAATTTTTCATCTTGCCATTTAAGGATTGCAGTTTTACCACCATTAAGGTCTTTAAACTGATCAAGTGGAACATAAGCATTTTTATTTGTTTTATATCCAACAATCGCTGCTAAATCCCACGGAGTACCATTAGTCGTATAAATTTCAGACTCAAGTGGTCCGATATCTTCCCCAGATGTCATAACAATACCAGGTTTTACAGGTTTACCGTTATAGGTCGCTGTTACATCGAATTTAACCCCGGCTGCTTGACCGTTTTTAGGTTGACCTGCAGGGTTCGTTCCTGCAATCGTTGTTTTAGATGACCCAGTTGATAAGCCAGCATTATTAACGTGTGTATATCCGTTTTGAGGATTTGCTCCTAATCCTGTTGCACCTTGTTCTGGGTTAAATTTATTTTCTTTATCTGGTTGATAAGTATTTTCTAAGTCCGTTCCTGCTACACGGTTTTTGAATGTCTCAGTTGATTCAAATGGTTTTAATTCTTTAACCGTCATTGTAACGATATAACCTGGAATTAATTCTTTCTTATAAGTTGAACCTATTTGAAGTTGGTTAGATGCAGTTAGATTTGTCCAAGCATTTGTATCTGCAAAGTCTAACCATTGGATTTGGTCATTTAAATCTTTGATTTCTTTTAGATTATCTTCTTTAGTTTTTACTTTGATATCTGATAATGAAGAATAACCATGATCTTCTAACCATTTTTTACCTGTTTCAGTACTTGCATCTTTAAGAGTTGTTGTTGCTTCTGCTAATACTGCTTCGAATTTACCATTACGTTTTGCTCCAGCGTTCTCTAACTCTGTGTAAACTGCTTTAATAGAGTTGCTTAATTCTGCTAAACTTTTAGCGATTTGTTCTTTAGTAGCTTTGTCGTTACCTAGTAATTCTTTAGCAAGTTTTAAAGCTTTTTCGTTTTTCACTACTGCAGCTTGTACTGCTGGTTTTGCTTCTACTTTTAAGTCTTTTTTAGCTAATTCAGTTTTAGCAAGTGTGCTAGTTACTTCTGCTTCTGAAGCTACTTGTGTTAATTCTTTTTTAGCTGCTGCTAATTCTTTTTCTTCTTTTGTAGCTTTTGCTTCTTTAGCTTTTTGTTCAGCTTCTTTTTTCTCTTCTAATTTTTTGTCGAAAGCTTGAGTTTTAGCTTCTGTTACTACTTGGCTTAAAGCTTGCACTGCTTGTGCTTGTGCGTCTACTTCAGCTTGAGTAGCTGCTTCGTTAGCTAATACTGCTTTAGCTGCTGCTAATGCTTCTTTCGCTGCTGCTACAGCTGCTTTGTCAGCATCTTGAGCTGATTTTAATTTTTCTTCTAATGTTGCAATACTTGCTTTTAAGATTTCTTTTTTAGCAGTTGCTACTTTAGGGGCTTCTTCTTTTGCTACTTCTGCTTTTGGTGTAGCTTCAGTTTTCGGTGCTTCTGCTCCTACTTTTTCTGCTACTGCTGAAGCAACACTTTCTTTAGTAGTTTCTACAACCGGTTTTACAGCTACTTTAGGTTCTTCTTTTAACTTTTCACCTGAGTTTGTTGCATTGTCTACAGTTGTATTGTTCGATACATCTTCACTGGCTTGAGCTACTGCCCCAGCACCTAAGAATATACTAGCACCGATTACTACTGATGCTGTTCCGACTTTGAATTTTTTAATAGAATATGATTCTACTTTTGTACCTTGTTTGGTATCTTTTAAATATTGGTTATTTTTACTTACCATATATTCCTCCTTAATTTTTTTCTTGAACAGCTTTTTAATGAATATTTAATCTTAATTGTACCTAAAGAAATATAACTTTTCGGGTATTTCTTTTTGGTTGTTTCGATATCAAGACAAATAACTTTACCTCTTAATGTATCTCCCCGATTTTATATTCATTTTTTGCTATTCTACATCTTTTTGTCGTTATTAGTAAACTTATGATGAGAAATCCATACGGACTCTTAACGTAATTTTACCTAAATTAAATTTGTTTGTCCATAAAAATGACTCATAAATTCTCAAAAAATTTTAAAAAATGTTATTTTTATTAACTTTAATTTATTTTAATAACAATTATATCTATTTTAATTATACAAAAACATTATTTAATAGCCTTTTTCAGTAATTTTACTTTACTTACAATATGCTGAGAATCATTATATTGTAAGTAATACTAAAAACAATTTTTCTAACTTTGTAAAACCCTATACCCCCCTGTATTTCTGTCTATTTTTGTAGACGTTTATATAATTCTTAAACTAGAGAACATTTACAAAATATTTCACTATTATCTTTCTCATAGACTTTCCATTAAACTTTATTAATTATTCACATATTTTATTTTAGCGATTCTAAAAATCTCTAAAATTACTTTAGGTTATCATTTACTATTTATCTGTAAATCTGTTATAATCATTACTCCCTAAAAACCCCCTTACATTATTTAATTTCAAAGGAGAGAAACAATATGAAAATGTACAAAATCAATAACAATCAGGAAATAGAGGTATCAGACAAAATATATTCAGCTATTTGCTACATGAGCTACAAGGTTAGACGTGCGAAAGCAAAAGATAGGAAGTATAATCTATTTTTCATATATGCATTCGATACAGAAGATAGTGACGGGGAAAATCTAATTAGGGACACCTCTCCATTAACAGATGAGATAGTAATTACTAATGATATTTATAGAGCATTATATGATGCTCTAGCTACTTTACCTACTGAAGATCAACTTCTTCTGGTTGATTTATTTATAAATGATAGGTCTATACGTAGTATCGCGGATAGTAAACACTGCAGTCCTATGACTATCTGTCGACATCGTGATAGACTTTTTAAAAAACTTGCTGTATTACTAGAAAAATATAAGGATAATATTATCGTAGAAAATTAGTACAATATGAACATTGTGTGAACTTTTACATAATTTTTGTTACAAATAGCAAAAAAACACACTATATATAGTGAAGGGGACTTTTTTCGTAAGGGGGTAAATTCATTTATATTTCACAATATAATTATTTCCTACGTTACTTCTATTTCTACATAATTGTCTTTATTAAGAAGATATTTGTATAGAGAGTGGTATATAGGAGGAGTCACTTATGAATAAAAATCTATACTTAAATGATAGGGAGACAGAATCTTTTTACGAATTGCTTGAAGTTAAAAAAGATTTAATTACTATGGCGCTTTATAAGGTTAACATACCTAGAAAACTTCATCATGAATTTTACAATTATGGACTTGAAGGTTTATTGGTCAGTTTCTTAATCCTTAACGAAGGAAGAATTGAAGAAAAAGACTTTGACCGATTCGCTTTCACTACCATTAAGAGAAAATTAATCGATGAAATCCGCTATAGAAATAAAGATAAGAGTGTACCTTTAGATATTTTTGACAATAACAAATTAGATGCTACGGATGATAATTATTCACTAGTATATATACAGTTGTTAGAATATTTAAAGGATACACTAGAAGAGCAAGAATTGAAATTTTTCTGCGAATTTATAAAAACTTTGAATATGAAACAAACCGCAAAAGCGATGAATATCTCATTAGCCACGGCATATAGAATCCACAAACGTGTAAAGGGAGTTTGTGAGGAATTCTTACTAACTAAATAGAATATTATTAACCACTCTCTATATGAATATCTAATATATATAACTCCTATCAAAATAAATACTAAACTGACTTCATCCTGTCAGTTTTTTTGTTTATCTGTAGGCATGTATGAAAGCTATTGCACCGCGATTTTTTAGATGGGGATGGCGCAGTCATATCAGAAAATCAATTTTGGGAATAAAAAGATATACTCAAAAATAAATCAACCTCGCTGAATAAAGTATAGAAAGGTATTTAAGAAAGTTGTCTAATCTGACTGATAAAATAAAAAAAAATATCAAAAAGTAATTCAGATTAATCAATAAAGTATAAAAAAGACACCCTCGAAAATTATCGAGGATGTCTTCATTTATTATAAAAGGGGATATACTAAATTTCGATATGAGATTTACTCATTCAATAAATATACTGTTTTACCTTTAAAATATTCTATTTTAAATTATTTTTCGTCATTTTTGCGACGTTTAATTGCTAGTAATCCTCCTAGGATCGCCATTCCTAATCCTGCTAAACCAGTATTAGTTTCAGTTGCACCTGTGTTTGCTAGGCGTTGTCCTAGTTTAGAATTTGATGTATTATTAGAAGCTTTAGCTACTACTAATTTTTCCGCTGGGATTACTACTACTCTTCCATCTGGATATACAATTGTTGTTTCTCCAGTTACTGAAACTGTAATCTTAGCTTCTTTTAGTTCTGGATTTGCTTTGATTAATGCTTGTTTAACAGCTTCTTTTTCTTCATCCGTCAAGTTCGTTAAGTCTCCTACTTGAACTTTTTCAGGGAAGTTGATTTCTGGTAATGTATTTACTGATGGTACTTGTGCTTCTTCTTTTTTGAAGATATCTTTAGCTAAGATTGTGTAAGATTTTCCGTCTTTAAGGATTACAGTCGCATTTCCTTTCGCATCGAAGATAACTTCGGCTACGTTTGGATTTGCTGCTTTAATTTTCTCTTTAGCTCCTGCTTTATCTGCATCTGTTAAGTTGTCTAAATCTGCCACATCTTGTTTTTCAAAGTCAAGGTTGATATTTTCGCCATTGTTTTTAGCTGCCACATCTTTTGCATCTTTTACTAATTGTTCTGCTGAGATTGTCGCTGTTACACCGTCTTTAGTAGTTACCGTTGCATTTCCTTTCGCATCTACTACTACGATTGCTCCTGGATTTACTGCTTCTATCGCTGCTTTGATCTTAGCGATTTCTTCTGGTGTTAAGCTGTCTTTGTTCGCTACTAATGTTCTTGTTGCTGGTGTGTTAATTCCACTTTGTGCAGCTGTATCAGTTACTTTATCCGCTGGAATTACTAGTTTAGATGCTGGAATTACCGCAACTTTTCCATCTTTAGTCGTTACTGTCGCATTTCCTTTATCATCAACTACTACAGTTGCTCCTGGATTCACTGCTTCTACTGCTTTCTTAACTGCTTCTTTTTCTGCATCTGTTAGAGCATCTTTGTTCGCTACAGCTGTTCTTGCAGTTGGTGTATTGACATCATTTCCTGCATTTTCTTTTCCTAAATCTGCTTCTGACTTAACTAAATCTGTTGCTGGAATTACCGCTGTTTTTCCTTCTGGTGTTGTTACTGTCGCGTTTCCTTTGTCGTCAACTACTACAGTTGCTCCCGGGTTAACTGCTTTAACTTTATCTTCGATTGCTTTCTTCTCAGCGTCTGTAAGTTTAGCTGGATCTGCTACTAGTGTTTTATCCGCTGGCTTAACGATGTCATTTCCTGCATTTGGTTTAGTTGCGTCTTCTGCTGATTTTACTAAGTCTGTTGCTGGAATTACCGCTGT
>NZ_JAPWCC010000026.1:0-23568 GCF_041433735.1 Gemella sp. 20925_1_85
GTGAACGCGGACAAGATGGATTACAAGGACCACGTGGACCACAAGGTGAAGTAGGACCACAAGGGCCTCAAGGTCTTAAAGGAGACAAAGGAGAAGACGGAAAAACTCCAGAAGTAACTGTAAAACCAGGTAAAGATGGTAACAGCTCTGATATTACATTCACAGTGCCAGGAAAAGATCCTGTAACAGTAAATGTGAAAAATGGAGAAAATGGTTTAAACGGAAAAACTCCAAAAGTTGACTTATTACGTGTTGAAGGTCAAAATGGAAACCCATCACACACAATCGTTACATTCTATACTGATGAAAACGGAGATGGAAGATATACTCCAGGAACTGATGAACTTCTTGGATCAGAAATGATTAAAGATGGAGCAAAAGGGGCAGATGGACGTGATGGTAAATCACTAGTAGCTGTTAAGACTGGAACTGAAACAAAAGTTTATCAAGAAGATCCAGCTAACCCAGGACAACCATTAAATCCTGAAAAACCATTAGCAGTTATTAAAGATGGTCTAAACGGAGTTTCACCAACAGTAACAGCGGTTCGTAAAGAAGATGGAAATAAAGGTGTAGAAATCACAATAGATAACCATGATGGTTCACAACCTACTACAGTTCTTATCAATGATGGAGCTAAAGGTGAAGCAGGACAAGATGGTCAAACTCCAACTGTGACAACTCAACGTGGAGCAGATGGACGTAGTACAATTGTTACATTCACTACACCAGGTAAAGATCCAGTTTCATTTGTTGTTAAAGATGGTAAAGATGGACGTACACCATATATTGACTTAAATGCAGTAGCAGAGGCAGTAAGAAGAGGTGCAGGATTAGCTGTTAATCCACAACCTTCTACGTCACCAAGAAGTGCAAGAAGAGCGAGAAGTGTAGGGGATAATCCAGATGAAGTAAGTGCAACTACATTAGTTTCTTCTCCAGCACCAAGAAGTGCAAGAAGAGCAAGAAGTGTAGGAGATAATCCAGATGGGGCAACTGCATCAGCTCAACCAGCTGCTACAGACTCAACAGGTTCACAACCAACTACTACAGACTCAACAGGTTCACAACCAACTACTACAGACTCAACAGGTTCACAACCAACTACTACAGATTCAACAGCTACACAACCAGAAACAAATCAACCATCAGGAGAAAAACCAAAAGTAATTGGAACACGTATCACAGCCTACTTCGATAACAATGGAAATGGTAAATATGATCCAGGAGTGGACGAACCAATTAGTTCAGCTGATATATTAAATGGGAATGATGGTGCAGCCGGTGCAGCTGGTGAAGCTGGTCATGACGGACGTAATGGTGCTGAATTACTAAGTGGAGTTACTGCCCCAACTGCAAAAGATGGTAAAGACGGTGATACATTTATCGATGCTAACACAGGTGATGTTTACAAGAAAGAAAATGGTTCTTGGAACAAGATTGGTAACATCCGTGGACCTCAAGGAGTAGCTGGTGAAAAAGGTGAAAAAGGAGACAAAGGCGAAAACGGGGCTAATGGAGCAGACGGTAAATCACCAGTTGTAAATGTAACTGACAACGGAGATGGAACACACTCTATTACTGTTAGAAACCCTGATGGTTCAGAATCTACAACTAAAGTTAAAAATGGTAAAGACGGAAAAACTGCTAGTATCACTACAAAAGAAAACCCAGATGGAAGTCACACAATCACTGTAACAAATCCAGATGGATCAACAAAAGAAACTGTTGTTAAAAACGGTAAAGATGGTAAGACTCCTAAAGTTGAAGTAACTGATAACAATGATGGAACTCATACAGTTAAAGTTACAGATGGAGATGGTAATGTTACTAACGCTATCATCAAAGATGGTAAAGACGGTAAAGCTGCAACAGCAACAACTACTGAAAACCCAGATGGAAGCCACACAGTTACAATCACAAACCCAGACGGAACTAAGAATGAATTTGTTGTTAAAAATGGTCGTGATGGAGTAGATGGACGTACTCCAACAGCATCTGTTCGTGATAATGGAGATGGAAGTCATACTATCGTTATTACAAATCCAGAAGGTGTTACAACTGAAACAACAGTACGTGATGGTAAATCACCAAAAGTAACAATAACTGACGAACAAAATGGAACTCACAAAATTTCAGTTCTAAATGGTGATGGAACAACTACTGAAACAATCATTAAAGATGGTAAATCACCAGTAGCAACAGTAAGAGATAACCAAGATGGTACTTACACTATCCGTGTAGAAAATGGAAATGGAACTGTTTCTGAAACAACAGTACGTGATGGTAAATCACCAACTGCTAAAGTAGTGGACAATGGAGATGGAACTCACACAGTTACAATTGTTAACTCTGATGGAACTACTACAACTACAACAGTACGTGATGGTAAATCACCAAAACTTGAAGTGATTGATAACAACAATGGTTCACACACTATTAAAGTTACAGGAGCAGATGGTAAAGAAACTAATACTACAATCTTTGATGGTAAATCACCAAAAGCTAATATCGTAGATAATGGAGATGGTACACACACATTAACAATCGTAGATTCTGATGGACGTGAATACAAATCTGTTATTAAAGATGGTAAAGACGGAAAAGATGGAGTATCACCAACTGTAACAGTTAAAAATAATAATGATGGAACTCACACAGTTACAATCACAAATCCAGACGGAAGTAAAACTGATATGGTTATCAAAGACGGAAAAGATGGAAAATCACCAAAAGTTTCTGTTGAAGATAATGGAGATGGAAGTCACACAATAACAATCATCAATTCTGACGGTTCTGTAACGAAAACAGTTGTTAAAGACGGAAAAGATGGAAAAGATGGTAAAGACGGAAAAGATGGAAAAGATGGTAAAGATGGTAAAGACGGAAAAGATGGAAACTGTGGATGTAATGACAAACCAGTACCTCCTGTAAACAATAATCCAGCAGGACCAACGTTTGCAATGCCAGAACCACCAGTTCATGAATTACCAGAATACACAGGTGGTGTAACACCACTTGATCCTCCGGTTTATGATAAACCAGAATTTAACGGTGGTGTACCAGGAATGCCTGAGGTTACTGAAGTACCAGAATTAAAAGTACCAGAAGTACCAGCGCAACCAACACCAGAAGTGCCAGCACAACCGACTCCAGAAAAACCAATGACACCAGATAATGGAACAGTACCGCCAACGCCAGAAGTGGTACCAGCAGTTAATGTAAATCAACCACAAGCTAACGCTCGTGTTGAAAGATTAGCTGAAACAGGAGAACAAGGTTATAATGCTTCTATCTACCTAGGTGGAACACTATTATTCAGTCTTTACTTAGCAGCAAGAAGAAAAGACGACTAGAATATATTAAGGAATACTTAATTAAATAATATTTTCTAAAATAGATATAGAAGTATCTTGATTAGAACTCTAACGAAAATTTTGTTAGAGTTCTTTTCTTTTTTTATATTTTGGACAAAAGTTTAGAGAATTTCTCTACAATTATAGCTCACTAATGTTTCCTATTTTCCTTTTAAAAAGCGTTGAAATTTGGTATAATAATAAAGATACCTATATAGTAAAAAATGCTATGTGAAGGTATTATAAAAATAAAGAAGGAGTGTTAATTTGAGTAATAACATTTCAGATGTTTTAGGAAAAGAAATTGCGAAGTTAATGAAGAATAAATTTTTCTTCAAACCGCCAAGTAATTCAAAGGTTTTAACTAGTTCAGCTATTTATTTATTGTTGACAGTAATAGGATCGTTAGTGAATTTTGAGATTTTGGCAGCATTCCTTTCTGTATTTCCACTTACATATGTACTTGGTGCAAAAGGATTGAGATATTATCTCCCATTAATTATTACTGGGGGTGCGATGTTATCGGTAGTTGCCTCTCCGAGTATGATAGTTTGGTATGTTATACACATGGTTATAGCATATATAATTTATAAAACTATATTATTGCGAGGTTCGAAAATATTTTTAGTTGCAGCAGCAACTACGGTCATATTTTCAGGACTAGCCTTGTATATATTTGTATCGATAAAAATTGGAAAAATAGTTATTGATAGTAAGCAAATATTAGAGTTTATTAATACTTATGTTAATTCTATGGTAGAGATGAATCAAGGTGTTGATAAAAACTTAGTTTTAGAAAGTTTTTCAAATCTGCAAAAATCATTCCCTGTAACATTATTTATCATGTTACTTGTATATAGTTTAGTATTGGTACATTATACATTATCAATGTTAGCTAGAGAATTTGTTATTATTCCAGTATTTCCAAAATTTAGTCGCATAATGGTTAGTTCAAAAAGTGCGTATACATATATTGTTGTGACTATAATAACTTTTCTTGTCGAAACGGAAGCTGGAAGTAATACATACAGTTTTTGGAATATTCTATTCCAAAACATAACAGGGATATTATCGTTAGCATTTATTTTAAATGGATTGTTTACTGCATTCTTCTTTTTAGAGCAAAAATCAAAATCAACTATTGGGAAACCTATATTATTCTTGTTGATGGTGATTTTTAGTCCTATCTTCGAATTACTAGGATTTATTGATAGTGTGTTCAAGTTAAGAGAAGGATATATTATTATGAAGAGGGGGAGATAAGTGTGAGCGATAAGAAAAAGTATGAATTAATTATCATAACTGCATTTTTAGTAGGTGCGATTCTAAGCGGTATCTTTAGTATTTACAGCTTAATAGTATACTTATTGATGGGCTTACTTATTTTCGTTCTTTATAACACACAGAAGAAAAAAGCTGTTGAACAAACAGAGCGTTACATTAGTAAACTGACTAATAGAATTAAAAATTCTTCCGAAAAAGGTATCAATAAATTCCCTATAGGAATAGTCGTAATTGATGAAGATAAGAATATAGAATGGGCCAACAATTTCATATACAAGAATATTAAAGTTGAAGATATCAAGGGTATGAATATTGTAGAACTTATGCCTGAGATTGAGGAGTTGTTTGAACTTGAGACGCCTGTAGATAATCAGTTTGAAATTTTTGGTAAACATTATAAAGTAAATTATCAAAAAGATAGTGGATATATATATTTCTTTGATATTACAGAAAGTAAAGTAGTAATGCAAAGATTTAGAGACACTCGTCCGATTATACTTAATTTGAGTCTTGATAATTATGAAGATGTTTATGACTCACTAGATGATGAAGTTGCAAGTAGATTAGATGCAACTATAGTTATTACTTTAACAGATTGGGCTAAAAAAAATAGTATTTATCTGAAAAGAATAGATGAAGATAGATTTATCGGATTATTAAATGTAAAAGATTTAAAGAAAATTGAAAAAGAAAAATTCCAGATTTTAGATACTATTAGAAATCTAAAGGAAGATTTTGATGCACCGATTACTTTAAGTATAGGTGTTGGTATGGGGACTGATTTCTTACCAGAATTAGGAGAACTTGCAAAGAGTTCGCTAGACCTTGCGTTAGGACGTGGAGGGGATCAGGTAGCCATGAAGGATATTGATGGTACGATTAGATTCTATGGAGGTAAGACTAATCCCCAAGAAAAACGTACTAGAATTAAGGCGCGTGTTGTTTCTAATGCGTTGGCTGATATTGTAAGTGATAGTGATAAGATAATTGTAATGGGACATAAGCGTCCTGATTTCGATGCCGTTGGGGCATGTGTAGGTATATATACTTTTTCTAAGTTTTTAGGTAAAGAGTGTTATATTATCTTAAATGAGAGTGATCGAGATGAAACTATTAAAAAAGTAATGTTTGAAATAGATAGTCACGATGAACAATTATCTAGAGTATTTGTGGACAGTGATGAAGCATGGGAGCTAATGACTCCTCAAACAACTTTAATCGTTGTAGATACTTCTGATGCCTCACGTGTAATTGATGCGGCTATATTATCTAAAGCTAATAGAAAAGTTATAATCGATCATCATAGACGTGGAGAAGATATAATTACGAATCCATTGTTAACTTATATTGAACCATATGCTTCATCTGCTTCTGAATTAATCGCAGAGTTAATAGAGTATCAAACTAAGATAGAAAAGATTTCTCCTATTGCAGCAACTATCATGCTTGGAGGAATAGTAGTAGATACTCAGAATTTTTCTGTAAGAACGGGATCAAGAACGTTTGACGCAGCTGCATATTTACGTAGTAATGGAGCAGATCCAATAAGAGTCAAAACAATTCTAAAAGAACCATTTGAGAATTTCATGAATAGGGTAGAAATAATTAACAATTCTATTCAGAAATCCCCAGAAATTATTATGGCAAAAGCCCCAGAAGATAAGTATTATACAAATGTAATGCTTGCTCAAAGTGCCGATTTACTTCTGACTCTTAAGGGTATTGAATGTAGTTTCGCTATAGGATATCTAGAAGAAGGTAAAGTAGGTATTTCAGCAAGATCATTAGGTAATATAAATGTTCAACTTATCATGGAAGAACTTGGTGGCGGAGGTCATCTTGCTAATGCAGCAACTCAGATTGAGGGGATTAACTTAGATGAGGCATTAGAACGTTTAAATGATGCTATTGATAAAATAACATCTTAAAAATAAATCATAGATAAAAGGAGAAATTATAATGAAAGTTATATTTTTAGAAGACGTTAAAGGAAAAGGTAAGAAAGGAGATGTTAAGGAAATTGCTGATGGATATGCAAAATTCTTAATAACTAACAAAAAAGCTGTAGCAGCAACAAATGCTAATATGGCAACACTAAAAGGACAACAAAAACGTGTTGAAAAAGATAAACAAGAAGAATTAGTTCAAGCTAACTTACTTGCGAAACAACTAGAAGGTTTAGAAGTAACTATTAAAGTTAAATCTGGAGAAGGTGGAAGATTATTCGGATCAGTATCTTCTAAACAAATTGTTGAAGAACTTAAGAAACAACATGACCTAAAAGTTGATAAAAAGAAAATTGATTTACCACACGGTATTCAATCTCTAGGTTATACAAATGTTAAAATTAAACTACACTCTCAAGTAGAAGGAACAATTAAAGTTCACGTGGTGGAACAATAGTAAATAAGTTGAAGGTGATAATATGAAATATCATATAGATTCTGTCGTTATGGCGGAACAGTCGTTATTAGGGGCTCTAATGCAAGAGCCTGAAAAATTAGTAGAAGTCAAGGCAACGGTTGATGCTGAAGACTTCTATGATGAACGAAATAAAGATATTTACAGTGCTATTTTACGTTTAGATGAAATGGAAATAATACCTGACACCACTACAATTTTTGAAGAAATAAATAATAGTGGGGCATTCAGAAATGTGGATGCCTCATTATATATAGTGGATTTGTATGATATTACACCAAGTTCTCGTAATATAATGCATTATGCGAATTTAGTAAAGAGATATTCTATTTACAGAGAAATTCGTGCAGCATTATTAAGTAGTACTGAAGAGATGAACCAAGGAAATGCTGATATTGATTCTTTAACTGCAACTTTATTCGATCAAGTTGAACGTGCTATGGAGCGTGCAAAGACGTCCCAGTTTAAAAACATGAAAGATGTTACTGAAGAAGTATTTAAAGAGATTTTGGCTCGTATGGCAGGAGAAGGTGAAAATGTAGCTGTCCCAACTGGATATGGAGCTCTAGATAAGCTTGTAGGTTTTGGTAAGGGGGATTTAATTATCCTTGCAGCACGTCCTGCGATGGGTAAAACAGCATTTGCGCTAAATATTGCGCTAAATATTGCTGGGAAAAATCCTCGCTCTGAAGATGAGAAAAGAACAGTGGCACTATTTTCTTTAGAAATGGGTGCGGATCAGCTTGTATCTAGGATGATTTGTAGTGAAGGAATGATAGATTCTGAAAAAATTAAACGAGGAAATCTTGATAATGACGACCTTATGAAACTAGAAACAGCAGTGCATTTCTTAAATCAGAAAAATGTCTTTATTGAGGACAGTGCTTTTATAAAAGTAAACGAAGTAAAAGCGAAATGTAAGTTATTAAAAGCTGAACATGGTTTAGATTTAGTGGTTATCGATTATCTACAACTTCTGCAAGGAAGTAAGAGAACCGATAATAGACAACAAGAGGTATCTGAAATATCTCGTAGTTTAAAACAGATGGCGAGGGAATTAGAATGTCCTGTAATCGCCCTTTCTCAGTTATCGCGTAGTGTTGAATCTAGGCAAGATAAACGACCTATGATGAGTGACCTTAGGGAGTCTGGAAGTATTGAGCAAGATGCTGATATAGTTTCGTTCTTATATCGTGGAGATTACTATAGAAGTGAAGATGCTGATGAAAATGAACCTCAAGAAACAAGTGATGTCTCTACTATTGAAGTAATCATAGCTAAAAATAGGCATGGACAAACAGGAACGGCGGAACTTGCATTTATGAAACGATATAATAAGTTCGTATCTAAAACTTATGCAGAATAGGAGAGGTAGTTATGAAAAATAGAAATAATAATCAAAATAATGAAATAAATAACAATCAAAATGGTTATTATGATGGAAATGGTAATTTTATCCAAGGTGGTTACTATGATCAAAATGGTAATTTTATTCCTGGTGGATATTATGACCAAGATGGCAATTTTATACCTGATGATTATTATACCCCTAATAACGGACTAACTCCAGCTGGATATTATGATACAAATGGTTTCTTTATTATAACTGGTTATTATGATCAAGATGGTAATTATGTAGAAGACGAGGCTTTTTCAAGTAATAATTTCAATAATGAACAGTATAATCAAGGTGGTGGCTTTGTCCCATTTAATCAAAGAAATAATTTCCAAGGAAATAATGAGAATATAGCTGATGATAATTCTAGAAGTGATGAAAATAGTGCTAAAGAAGAACCTAAAAAGAAAAATTCTAAACTGGGTTACCTAGTCGTATTACTTTTAGTATGTGTAATTGCCGCAGGTATTTATTATTTCAAATTCTACAATAAAGATTCAAAAGTAGTTCACATTGATCAATATAAAGTTGAACTAGCTGCTTATGGAACTAACCGAAATGGTAAGGTTGATGTTAATATTACGGAAGTTCCAGAAGTTAAAGATGCTGATGAAAACATCAAGAAATTCTTAAGAAAACCTGAGGTGAAATATTCGCCAAAAGAAAACTTAGAAAATGGAAGTAAGGTTGATGTAGAGATAACTCTTAATAAAGAGGAAGCGGAGAAAAAAGGGTTAAAACTTACTGGTAGCTTTAAACGTACTCTTACAGTAACTGGCTTATCTGAAGAAAATAGCTCTAAAAAAGAAGAGAAAAAATCGACAAGTAATACTCTTTGGAATAAAGAAAAAAGCAATAAACTTTATCAATATGTAAAAGAATGGGAAAAAACTTTAAATCAAAATTATAAAGAATATACGATTGATAATAAAGTTAATTACTATGGATTACAGCTTCCAGGAGACACAGAAAAAGTTGGACAAGCACGTCTAGTACTCGAAGGTGACAAACTAGTCAGTATGAAGTGGTCACCAGAAGGCAATCAAAAAGATGTATATAATGTAGTTGCTGTATATTCTGATATAGAGAATGTTGTAGGACCAGCATCGCATTTATACTACTTTACAATTTTAAATGGTGAACCGATAGTACTGGTAACTGAACAAAACCAAGGTAATGATAAGAAATATTTATACTTCAAGAGAACAGCAAATGTTTATCTACAAGAAGGTTTTGAAAAAATAGTTAAAGGTTAGTAAACTAAAAGCTAGGGACAGATGGCGGAAGGGTTGTTTGTCTCTGGCTTTTTACAAAAAAATATTATAATAAAGTTTTGGAGGAAAAAAATATGAATTTTAAGAATAAAAGGTTAATATCAACTGTTATTGTTGTGGTTCTAGTGGTATTTTCATTAATTAAAGGAACTATAACATCAAGCAACAGCAATAAAAAAGACGATGCAGAATTAAATGGATACTTAACAGAATTCTTACAAGAACAAAGTGTTACTAAATTAACTCTGAAAAAAGGTGACAGCAGCCAAGTAATTCAAAAGATTTCTATCGAAGGTGAGATTAATGCAGAAATGACGAATACTTATTCAAGAGGTTCTGTTTTAAATCAAATTAAAGAGGCAAAAGGAAATCCTAATGTTAAAGCTATACTATTATCTGTAAATTCACCGGGTGGTGGTGTTTATGAGACTGCAGAGCTGTACAATGCGCTTAAGAATAGTGGTAAAGATGTTTATGTGTCAATGAAGAAAACAGCCGCTTCTGGAGGATACTATGTATCGACTGCAGCCAAGAAAATTTTTGTAAATACTGAAACAACTACTGGTTCTCTGGGAGTAATTATGAGTTATGTATCTGCTCAAAAATTCCTAAACGATCACGGAATTAAACAAGAAACTATTCGTTCTGGAGAGCAAAAAGCAGTAGGTGGTTTAACAGAGGACTTACCAGAATCAACTAGAAAAATATTACAAGAACAAAACAAAGAAGCGTATGAAAGATTTGTAAAAGCTATAGCTGAAGGTAGAAACCTAAGTGAAGATGAAGTTAAGAAACTTGCTGATGGTAGAACGTACACTGGAACTCAAGCAGTAGCGAACAAACTTGCTGATAAAGTTGGTACTGAAGATGAACTTATTGATTTAATAAAAGAAGAAAAAGGATTGTCTAATCCAACTGTAATCGAGTTAAGAGCTGATAAAACTGCAGAAAGTTTAATTTCTAGATTTGTAAAAGCAACAACAAAAAGTTTTATCTCTGAATTAAATAGTGAAGTAAATTCAAACAAAGTTGAACGTAGCTACTTAGGATAAGGAGGGAATTTAAATGAATAATGATTTAAATAATAATAGACCTTCATATGATCCGTTTCTAAATGAAACTTCAGAAGTAGTGATGAATGATCCGCTACAAAATGAACAATCAACTAATGAGCATAAAGAAACTAGAGAAGCGGAAGAAATAATTGATAAAAAAGAAAAAGACTTCTCGCTACCAACTTCATTAGAAGATTATTTAGTACTTTCTAAAAATTTCTATGCAGGTTTCTGGACTAGATTTGTCGCATATCTAATTGATATGATAGTTATTTATGCTGTGGCTAGTCTATTAAATACTTTTAGTTTTGGACTTTTGAATAAGCAATTAGATTTTCCTATCTTAGGAGAAGAATCTCTGAGTTATGTTATTGTTATGTTTACTTACTTTATAGCAATGACTTACTTCTTCTCACAAACCTTAGGTAAGATGATTATGAAGATAAAAGTAGAGACTAATAAAGGTGAAAAGCTGAGTCTTGCAGATGTAGTTTATCGTGAGCTAGTTGGTAGATTACTAACGATATTTTTAGTTTACCTACCGTATTTAGCAGTAGTTTTCACAAATAAGAAAAAAGGACTTCATGACTTTATTGCTGATACTGTAGTAGTCAAAGAAGATTTTTCAAAATTACGTCGTCAGATGAATGAAAAATTAGAAAATAAAAATTAAATAGGATTGAAAGCTGTAGGTTTTAATAAATCTACAGCTTTTTTACTGTTTTCTTTAATCTGTTGAGGAGTTGAAGCCTCTGTAACCAAAAGTCACTCCCTATATCATAATGATAGCTGTTATTGATTATTTAAAATATTGTTGACTATAGTTTTAGATAGTAGTATACTTAATTTACAACAAAGGTTACAATTGTAGACGAATAAAAATATTTAAAAGATAGGTGTGATTAATATATGGTAAAAAATGAAACATATTTAATTGAAGGGATGAGCTGTGCTTCTTGTGCAGCGCATATTGAAGATAGTTTAAAACAAGTTGATAATTTATCAGATGTTAATGTGAATCTTGCGACAAGTAAACTTACTCTTGTCAGAGAAGAAGGAATAGATAGAACTGAAGTAGAAAAGATTGTAGAAAAATTGGGGTATAAGCTTACTTATGTTTCTAGTATTGAAGAGAGAACATTCATATTAGAAGGAATGAGTTGTGCAACGTGCGCGAAAAATATAGAAGATGCGATTTCATCTTTAGATGGAACAGAAAAAGCCATTGTAAATTTCGCTACTGAGAAGATGGTAGTAAAATTCGATAAAGAAAAATTAAGTGTGGCTGAAATTGAGAAGAAAGTAGAAGAAGCCGGTTATAAAGCAAGATTAGAAATAGATAATTCGGTAGATGACCAAGCTGAGAAAAAACAACAAGAAATTGACGGTATTTGGAAAAGATTTATTTATTCAGCTATATTTACAGTGCCTGTGTTGTATATAGCGATGGCTGAGATGGTGGGATTACCTATGTTGGAAAGTTTAAGTCTAATGGGAAATCCAAAATTATTTTCAACTGTACAGTTTATTCTAGTGTTACCTGTTTTGTATTTTGGTAGAAAATTCTTTAGTGTAGGAATTAGAGCTATTCTTAGAAGAAAACCTAATATGGATTCTTTAGTAGCGTTAGGAGCAGGGGCAGCATTCTTATATAGTGTTTATTCAACCGTATTGGTATATTTAGGTGATGAACATGCAGCTATGAATTTGTACTATGAATCTGCAGCGGTGATCTTAACACTAATTACACTAGGTAAATACTTTGAAGGAGTATCTAAAAGTCGTACTACAAATGCTATTAGTAAGTTGGTCGGATTGGTACCAAAAACTGCTAATTTAATTATAGATGGTGAAGAACATGTTGTAGCTGTAGATGAAATATCTACAGGTGATATACTACTTGTTCGTCCTGGTGAAAAAGTACCTCTTGATGGAGTCGTGATTGAAGGTCGTTCGACTGTAGATGAATCGATGTTAACAGGGGAAAGTATCCCAGTAGAAAAAGAAATAAATAGTAAAGTTGTCGGAGCTAGTATTAATAAAACAGGTGTCTTCAAAATGAAAGTTACTAAAGTTGGTAAAGACACTACTTTATCACAGATTATTAAACTTGTAGAAGATGCTCAAAATTCTAAAGCTCCGATTGCAAAACTTGCAGATAAGATCTCAGGAGTGTTTGTTCCTGTTGTTATTGGTTTAGCATTAGTCGCTGGAATTTTATGGTATTTTGCTGGAGAAGCTACATGGAGTTTTTCTCTAAAAATTATTATCTCGGTTCTTGTTATTGCTTGTCCTTGTGCCTTAGGATTGGCGACACCTACAGCTATAATGGTTGGTACTGGTAAAGGTGCAGAACACGGTATTTTAATAAAGAGTTCAGAAGCTCTGCAGTTAGCTAAAGAGGTAAATACTGTAGTATTTGATAAAACTGGAACATTAACAGAAGGTAAAATTTCTGTAACAAATATAGTAGCGTTTAACAATTTATCTGAAGAATCTCTTTTACAACTTGCGGCGAGTGTAGAGTATCTTTCAGAACATCCACTAGGTTTATCGATAGTAGATGAAGCTAAAAATAGAGATCTAGAGCTGTTAGAAGTTAAAGATTTTAGTTCACTAACAGGATTAGGTATTTCATCAATAGTTGATGGAAAATCAATATTAATCGGTAATGAGAAATTAATGTTAGAAAACAATATTAGTACTAGAGATTCAGTAGAAAAAGCAGAAAAATATGCTTCAGAAGGGAAAACACCATTGTTCATAGCTGTAGATTCTGAACTTGCTGGAATTATAGCTGTTGCCGATCGAATAAAAGAAAGTAGTTTAAAAACTGTTGAAAGATTACATAGCTTGGGATTAGAAGTAGTAATGTTAACTGGTGACAATAGAAAAACTGCGCAAGTAATTGCAAGTCAATTATCAATAGATAAAGTAGTGAGTGAGGTTCTACCAGAAGATAAAGCAAATGAAATCAAAAAACTTCAAGCAGAAGGAAAAAAAGTAGCTATGGTTGGTGATGGTATTAATGATGCACCAGCACTAGTGCAAGCAGAGGTAGGAATAGCGGTAGGAACAGGAACAGATGTTGCAATCGATGCGGCAGATATAGTGTTGATGCAACCGGACTTAAATTCTGTTGTTAATGCTATAGTTTTAAGTAAAAAGACTATAAAAAATATTAAAGAAAATCTATTCTGGGCATTCTTCTACAACGTTATAGGTATTCCTTTTGCGATGGGAGTATTTTACATATTCGGTGGACCATTGTTAAATCCAATGTTAGCAGGAGCTGCAATGAGTTTTAGTTCTATATCTGTAGTTCTGAATGCTTTAAGATTAAAAAAAGTAAAATTAAATTAATAAAAATCAATAAAAGAAAGAAGGATTAATCATGAAAAATGAATATAGTATCGAAGGTGTAAAATGTGGTGGTTGTGCAGCTACAGTTAAAGAAAAATTATCTAAATTAGATAATGTTGATAATGTTCAGGTCAATATCCAAGAAAAAACTATTGAGGTTGAGGGTGGTGCATCAAAAGAAGAACTTCAAGCTGCATTAGCAGATACTAATTATAAAATAGTATAATTTGAAAACACCTTAGAATTAGTTTTAATCTAATTCTAAGGTGTTTTTTGTATTCAATATGAACTTTTATTTATCGTATCCTAAATATCCTATTGCGATAGCTTTAGGTCCAGCGTGAGAACCGATTACTGGAGATACGATTTCTGTTTCTACTTCGATGTCACCAAAAGTCTTTTTAATCGAAGACATTGCTTTTTCTAATAACTCATCATTTGTATAAAGAACAAATAAACTCTTTGGATTTTTTTCTTTTATTTCTTCGCACATTTTTGAAAGAACTTTATTCATTCCTCTGTGTTTACCACTAACAGAAAGTAGACCATCTTTAATAGTGATAATAGGAAGAATATTTAGTAGATTTGATAGAACGAACTGAGCTTTAGTTAGTCTACCTCCTGCATATAAATATTGCATAGTTTCTACTGTCACAAGAACATTTTGTTGCTGTGAAAGTTCTAAGTATCTATTTTCTATATTTTCGAATGTTAAACTTCCTGCTTCAAATTCTTTAATAATTTTTTCAATAGCTATACCTACCATTCTTGCTATTTGAAGGGTATCTATTATCTTGATTTCTATACCATCGATAAGTTCTTTAGCTTGAACGAAAGAAGAATATGTTCCAGACAGTTTAGAAGAGACGCTAAAGGCAACGATACGTTCCACGCCTTGTTGTTTTAACTCTTCATAAACGCTTAAAATTTTACCTACTGCAGGTTGGCTTGTGCTAGGTTTTTGTCCGTTGTGTATTCTTTCGTAAAATTCGTCAGGAGTTATAGTTACGTTATCCTCGAAAATCTCATCATCAAGACGAACTTCAACAGGGATAACTGTAATTGGATTGTTATTTGCAAAATTTTTATTAATTTGTAATGCTGAATCGCATACAAAAGCTGTTTTCATAAATTTTAACCTCTTTAATTTTGTTTTAAATGATTATAGTTTAACCATGTCTATATATAATATACTAAAAATAAAATTTTTTCAAATAAAAAGTGAAATAAAAAGTAAACTATTGTTATTGTTTTTGGATTTTAATACGCTTAATATATTGGTTTAAAAGTAACTTTGTGTTTTAATGTTTATTAATATGGATATTGGATATCTATAATTATATTTTTATTATTTTGAAGTAGTAATACTGGTGAAGAAACATTTTTCTCTGAAATAATAAGTATGATATAATAATTTAGAGAGATTATAGAGTAATAATTTAGATGAAAAATATAAAAGAAAAAGTGAAGGATATAGATATGAGTATAAAAGCAGTGTTATTTGATATGGATGGATTAATGGTCGATACTGAAAGTTTGGCGACAGAAGCATTTATTCATAGTGCGAAAAAACAAGGATATGAGATGACTAGAGAAGAGACACTTTTAGTGTTAGGTTTTACTACAAAGAGTATTTATGAATTTTGGGGAAATTATTTTAAAGATTCTGATGTTAATGGAAAGCAATTAGTTGATGATCATTATAAATATATAGAGAATATATTGTTTACGACAGGACCTAAGAAAATGCCGTTTATAGAGGAATTGTTAATATACCTAAAAGATAATAATTATAAAGTTGCGGTGGCTTCATCTTCTAATATGAATCATATAGTTAATAATATGGAGAAGACCGGTCTTATGAAATATATAGATGAGCTTGCTAGTGGGGCAGAAGTGGAAAATGGTAAACCCGCACCAGATGTGTTTTTATTAGCTGCAGAGCGTTTGGGTATAAAACCTGAGGAATGTATAGTACTGGAAGACTCTAAGGCTGGTGTAATTGCCGGAAGTACAGCAGGTGCTAAAGTTATTATGGTTCCAGATATGTTTCAGCCGGATGAAGTTTGCAAAGAAAGAGCTTATAAAATAGTCGAGAATCTAGGAGAGGTTATTAAATTATTGGAAAATGGTGAGTAAAGAAAATAGAATGATTGGTCTGGTTTTTGATGTGGATGATACGTTGTATGAACAGATAGTTCCATTTGAAAATTCATATAAGAGTCTGTTCGATATGGACATTGATATGGAGAAATTTTATCTTTTAAGTAGATACTATAGTGATGTGAAATTTGAAGCTTCTCGCAATGGTGAGATGACTATGGATGAATATCATATTTATAGGATTCAAGAAGCGGCAAAAGATTTGGGTGTATGCTTATCTGATGAGCAAGCACTTAATATGCAAAAAGAATATAAAAAGAATCAACAAAAATTGCAAATGTCTGATATAACTATAAGTATTTTAGATCTCGCGAAAGAGAATAATGTAAAGTTAGGAATTATTACTAATGGACCAAGTGAACATCAATGGTCTAAGGTGAAAGCATTAGGTGTTGAAAAGTGGATTGATAGGAAGAATATTATTGTTTCGGGTGACTATGGTATAAATAAGCCAGATGTTAGAATATTTGAAATCATGCAAGAAAAATTACAACTTCCTAATGATTCTCTATATTATATTGGGGATTCGTTGGAGAATGATATAGTAGGTGCGAATAATGCTGGTTGGAAATCGATTTGGATAAACCGTTATAAGCGAAAATTACCAGAGAATGTAGATATTTATAAAATAGCGGAAAATAACAATGAATTGTTTGAAATTATTTCAGAAATTTTTGAAAAGTGAAATAAAATAGTTTTAGTAAGTTAATTTTTATGGTAAAATTAGATATATTGATTTTATTAGAAGTTTACTAGAATAAAGTTGAACTAGTACTTTGTTTAAGGAGGAAAAGAGATGAAATTAGTATTTTTTAATTTAAGAGAAGATGAAAAGAGTGCTTTAGAAAGTTGGAGAAATTCTCATCCTGAGGTTGAAGTTGATGTTTATACTGAAGAACTTACATCAGCTAACAAACATTTATTAGAAGGTAAAGAAGGTGTAGTTCTAGCTCAAAACAAACCTTTTGAACGTGATGTATATGAATATGCCAAAGAACAAGGAGTTAAAGTTTTTGCGACTCGTTCAGCTGGATTTGATATTTATGATTTAGAATTAATGTCTGAGCTTGGAATTAAAATGACGAATGTACCGTCATATTCACCAAATGCTATTGCTGAGCATGTTCTAACTTCTGCATTACGTATTAGCAGAAATACAAATAAAATTCAACGCAATGTAGAAAAACATAATTTCTCTTGGAATCCAGGGATATTATCACGTGAGCTTAGAACTTTAACAGTAGGTGTTATAGGTACTGGAAGAATCGGTACTCAAGCTGCTCGATTATTCAATGCTTTAGGGTCTAAAGTTTTAGGTTATGATGTTTATCAAAATGAAGCGGCAAAAGAAGTATTAGACTATGTTGAAAATCTAGATGATTTAATAGCAAATTCTGATATTGTTACTATTCATATGCCAGCTATTAAAGAATACAACCACATGGTAAATGATGAATTTCTTGCTAAGATGAAAGATAATTCAATCTTGCTAAATGCAGCTCGTGGTATGCTAGTCGATACAAAGGCTGTATTACGCGCTTTAGATAGTGGAAAACTTCTTGGAGCGGGATTAGACGTATATGAAAACGAAGGTAAATATGTTCCTAAAAACTTCGAAGGAAAAGAGTTTGATGATGAACTATTACAAACGCTAATAGATCGTGATGATGTAATCTATACTCCACATACAGCGTTTTATACAGAAACTGCAATTCAAAACCTTGTAGAAGGTGGATTAGAAGCGGCTGTTGAAGTAGTTGCTACTGGAACGTCTGCAAATGTGGTAAATAAATAAAGTAAAAACTTAATAGAAAACATAAAAAGCTAGTTTTGTAATGTATGATTTCTTTAATGAGAGAGAACGTTTCTTGAATATTAAAGTAGGTCACATTGCAGAACTAATTTTTTATTTATTTTCTATAATAGATAAGAATATTTCTTAAGGTGAAATAATCTAATGTGAAATAAAAGTAATAAAAAATGTTTGAAAAGTAGATTATATTATATTTTATATTTTAATCTGATATTTAGTGATTTAATAATTTTAATATTTTTTATTAATGTGTTAAATGTATGCGTAATATTGTCTAGACTTATTGAGCTTTATTGTTATTTATAAATCTATTTTTACTTAAAATTTACTTAAAAATAATATGAAAGTATTGAATAGCTAAAGGTAAAGGTATATAATGGATTTATCATAATAAATTTTACGTGAGAAATATAAGGAGAGAGAAAATGTTATTTAATAGACATGGGCTCCAACAAAAAAATTGGCGTATGGTGAAAAAGGGGAAACATATCCTTTTTGGTTGTTCGTTATTTTTTGTTGTTGGGGGAATGAGTATTAGTGGCTCGCAAGTGGCGCACGCAAGTGAAACAAATGCTTCAAGAATAGTTGGAGAAAAAGTTGTAGCAAATAATACTAGTAGTGAAATATCTGGAGGAAAAGCTTCAACACTAGAAAAAGAGCAGGTACCAGAAGATATTGCTGATAAGAAAGTAGAAAAGATAAAACAAACTCAAGATGTTGAGAAACCTGTTGAAAAGAAAGATCAGAAGGAAAACTTGACAAGCGAATCAGGAGAAAAAGCTCTTGTAAAAAAAGAAGTTGATAAAAAAGAGTTAAAAGATCTAGTTGATAAGATTAAGAAAACTGATATCAGTAAAAAAACTGAAAAATCAGTAAAAGAGCTTAATCTTATTTTGTCACGTGCAGAAAAGGCATTAGCTAATAAAGAAATAACTCAAGAAGAAATTGATAAAGAAGTAAAAGCTCTTAAAGATGCATTTGAAAAATTAGAGGATAAACCTAAGGAAAATAAAAAATCAGAAGCTAAAGAAAAAGCTGAGTCTAAAAAAGACGATAAAGTAAGTTCTGAAAAAGATACTAAAGGAAAAAAACAAGAAAACACTACAGAAGATGTTGCTAGAAAACACAACGAAAAAATAACTAAAGTAACAGAAACTGTAACTGAGATTCATAGTATAGCTAATCAAATAAATTATGAATTTAGTGATTCTGAGAAAGAATTAGTTAAAACAGCAGAAAAACTACCAACAGTTTATAATAGTGATAAGTATAATGAAGAAACTATTCAAAAATTATTAAAAGAAGTAATTTATCTTCGAAATAGAGTAGCTAATAGGGTTACTCGTGCTAATTCAGGAAGACGAGATCCACGAAATGGAAAAATGATTAATGGCAAGGATGAGAGTGGGTTTAGGGCGATTTGGATTTCTCCAATTGCTAATAAATATGAGGGTAGTAATAATTTAGTAAACGAAAATAAAAAAGAATTAACATTTTATAATTCAGATACTTTATTTTCAGTAATGACAGCTTATGGTAAAAGAGGAAATGGAGAGCCATTAGTAAGATATCCGAATGGCCCAAAACGTGGAGAGGAAGATCCTACTCCGTATTATGTAAAAAGAGTAGGAGTTATAAGTGGTCTTAATCAAGTTAAAGGTTTAAAACTACGTGTAGCATATAAAAATTTCCAAACAGGAAAGAAAGAAGAAGTAGATATTGCTGCTAACTATTGGAATGTAAATAATCCTGAAGTGCAAATGGCTCTTGTTGGAACTATAGGTGATGGTGGAAATGTAACACCAGGTACTTATCATATTACAATTGGAGCAAATGGGACACATAAACAAAATACAATTACCTATACTTTGACTATCAAACCTCAAAGTGAACGTAATACTGTTAGAGATTTAACACCTACTTATGTCGATGATGTTCGACATTTAACGGAAACCGAAAAAAATGCTTTGATTGAAAAATTTAAAACTGAGCATCCGAATGTCGTCAATCGTGCGAATCATGTTGACTTCGACCATGCTGAAGTTTCAGCTGATGGTGCAACAATGACTATCCATTTTAAAGATGGATTTGCACCTAAAACAATACAAACAAATGAACAGAATGATGCTATAGCAAAACATCAAAGTATTACGGCATTATACGGAGATCCACATGATTTCTACAAAAATCCTAGAAATTTAGTGAAGTCAAAAACAGGGAATGAACTTCCATCTACTGTTGATGTGCAATGGAAAATACCGTTTAATCTACAACAACCAGGAACTCGAAATGCCGTTGTTACAGTAACTTATCAAAATGGAACAGTTAAAGATGTATCCACACCGTATACAGTGTTAGACTTTGTAGGAAAACAAGATAAGCGTATAAATCAACATCAAAGTGGTGAATTAGGTGATGCTAGAAGTTATATTACACTTTCAAATGGAACTGCGCCTGCGACTGATTTAACGATTCGTTGGAAAGGTGGCTCTACTGTAGATACTTCAAGACCAACTGTTCATCATAAACAAATCGAAATTCTTCGTGGAAATACTGTGATGAAAACAGTAGATATTCCAGTTGAGATTGTTGATAATATTAGACCAACAGTAGAGATTCCTTATGATAATCCAAGTAACCAAGAAATTTATCTATATTCACATGAAAACAATAATATTACATTAAAAGCAAAAGATAATAACGGAAAAATTTCAAAAGTCTATTTAGCATTTCCAGCGGATAATAGACAAGGATTGGGTCAAGAAGATAGTAGTTATTTAGGTGGAGGAAGCCCAGATGGTTTATATCTAACAGCAACTAAGATTAAATCTGAAACTACAGGTTCAGATGCACAACCAGCGACAATAACTGTAAGTGGTAATATAAATAACCAACCATTTACAAATGAGAAATCTATTACACGTTATTTATATGCTGAAGATCCAGCTGGTAATAGTAACTATGAACATGTAGGCCACGCGAATGATACAGGGGCGTTAGGACGCGTTCGATTTGTGTGGAAGCCACAAACTTTCAAATATACAGCAACTGCAAATTCACAGATACAAACATTAAGTCATAGAGATGAACCGAGTGCAGAAGCAAGTATCAATAAAACAGGGTTACCAGCAGGGACAACATATACTTGGAAAACAAAACCAGATACATCAAGTCCTGGTAACAAAACTGGTGTAGTAGAAGTAACTTATCCAGATAATTCAAAAGATACAGTGAATGTAACTGTAAGTGTACGTAAGTTAAGTGATGAATATGCTCCTACAGGTGATAAAATCGTGAGAAATCAAAATGTTCCTGTAACAAATGATGACCTAAAAGCAGCGGTTAGTATTAATAATAATGGGAAGATTAAGGTGAAATCAGTTACACCTGTTGGAACAATTAGTACAACAAATGCTGGAACGTCTACGATTAAAGCGACTGTTACTTATTTAGATGATACGACAGATCCAGTTGACATACCTTTAGAAGTAAAAGATGTAACTGCACCAACAATTCAAACACCAAGCGATAGACAAAATTGGGATTTAATTGCATTGGATAGAACATTGCCTTCAATAACAGTGACTTCTGTTGATAATAACGGTGGAACTGGTGTTAAATCAACAACGGTAACGGGGCTACCAGACTTCTTAGTATATGACAATACGACTAAGACAATTAAATTTAAAAATGGAGTTCAAGAAGTAACAAAATTGGCAGTTGGACAAGATAGTAAAACTTATACTGTATCTATTCAAGTAACAGATAATGCAAATAATCCTAGTCAAAGACAATTTACGATTACAGTTAAATCGATGACTACGAAATATAATGCAACACCTAATGAACAAAAACAAACGGTGAGTTATGGTGCTACACCAGATGCGGGAACAAGTATTAATAAAAATGGATTACCTGGAGGTACGACATACACATGGGCTACAACTCCAAGTACAACAACAGGGCCTGGAGAAAAAGCAGGAGTAGTAACTGTAACATATCCTGATGGGTCAAAAGATACGGTTAATGTAACGGTAAATGTTCGTGAACTAAATGGTGAATACGAACCAACTGGAACAAAAATCATAAGAGAACAAAATGCAGCAGTAACAAATGATGATTTGAAAGCTGCAGTAACAATTAATAATAATGGTAATAATAAAGTTAAATCTGTTACTCCTGTGGGTACGATAAGTACTGCAGAATTTGGAAATAAAACAATTAATGCAACAGTGACATATCTTGATGGTACGACAGACCCAGTAACGATTCCACTTGAAGTAAGGGACGTAACTAAACCAACAATTCAAACACCAAAAGATAGACAAAATTGGGATTTAATTGCCTTAGATAGAACACTGCCTGAAATTAAAGTAACTAGTACAGATAATCCGGGAGGAAGTGGCATTAAATCAACGACGGTAACAGGATTGCCAAACTTCTTAACATATGATGAAGCGACTAAAACAATTAAGTTTAAAAATGGGATTCAAGAGGTAACAAAATTACCAGTAGGAACTAACGAGCAATCGTATAATGTAACGATTCAAGTGACAGACAATGCTAATAATAGTAATAGTACACAAGTAACAATTACTGTTAAATCAATGACAACAAAATACGAAGCAACTGCCAATCAACAAAAACAAACATTGAGTTATGGTGCTACACCAGAAGCAGGAACAAGTATTAATAAAATTGGGTTACCAACAGGTACAACATACACATGGGCAACAACTCCAAGTACGACAGAAGGTCCTGGAGATAAAGCAGGTGTTGTAACTGTAACATATCCTGATGGCTCAAAAGATACAGTAAATGTAACGGTAAATGTTCGTGCTCTAAATGATGAATATGATCTGGCAGCTACTGAAATTGTAGTTAATCAAAATGATCAAGTATCTAATGACAGATTAAAAACAGTAGTGTCGGCAACTTCAAAAGTGAGCAACGTTAGTGGAACTGATAAAATATCAACAGTAACAGCGCCAACAATAAACACAGCAAATTATGGAAATCAAAACATTACAGCGACAGTAACATTTAAAGATGGAACAGTAAAAGAAGTTCCGATTCCGATAAAAGTGAAAGATGTGACTAAACCAACAATTCAAACTCCAGAAGAAAATAAAAACTGGGAAATGACGGCATTAGATAAAACTTTACCACCAATGGAAGTAAGAGCAGAAGATAATGCGAACGGAAGCGGAATAAAAACGGTAAGTGTGACAGGATTACCAGATTACTTAGAATATGATAAGACTACAAATTCTATTAAATTTAAAGCAGGTAAACAAGAGGTAGAAAAACTACCAGTAAATACACCTAGCAAAGAATTTATATTAACTATCCGAGTAGAAGACAATGCAGGAAATATAAGTGAAAAAGCAGCAAAAATAACTGTTTATTCGATGAGTGAGAAAAACAACCCAACTCCGCTTCA
>NZ_JAPWCC010000027.1:0-23164 GCF_041433735.1 Gemella sp. 20925_1_85
CATTTGAGGTCTAGTGCTAAAGCATTAGACTTATTATTCCACAGTAGCTCAGTTGGTAGTAGCATCTGACTGTTAATCAGAGGGTCGCAGGTTCGAGTCCTGCCTGTGGAGCCATTTTTTGGCCCGTTGGTCAAGTGGTTAAGACACCGCCCTTTCACGGCGGTAACACGGGTTCGAATCCCGTACGGGTCACCATTTGAACGGAGGTTTAGCTCAGCTGGGAGAGCACTTGCCTTACAAGCAAGGGGTCAGCGGTTCGATCCCGTTAACCTCCACCATTTTTAATAAGCCGGGAAGATAGCGAAGAGGCTAAACGCGGCGGACTGTAAATCCGCTCCTTCGGGTTCAGTGGTTCGAATCCACTTCTTCCCACCATTCTAAATGTTATTGGGATATAGCCAAGCGGTAAGGCAACGGACTTTGACTCCGTCATTCCCCTGGTTCGAATCCAGGTATCCCAGCCATGAGCCATTAGCTCAGTTGGTAGAGCATTTGACTTTTAATCAAAGGGTCGAAGGTTCGAGTCCTTCATGGCTCATTAATTGAATAAAAGGCTAATTATTTAGCCTTTTATATTTTTGGCCCGTTGGTCAAGTGGTTAAGACACCGCCCTTTCACGGCGGTAACACGGGTTCGAATCCCGTACGGGTCATCTTAACCTAGTCGTAACTTTAGTTACGACTTTTTTTTATTTTGAATAGTAGAAAAGAAAGGTCATTAGAATTTATTTTCTAATGACCATTTAACTTTATTTTTTTAATTCTTTTGCTGTAAAACTTAGAGGTAAAACTTCTTCAAAGAAGTTGTATATAGCGTAGGTATTTTCTGAAGTACCTAAGATTAATTCAAAATCTTCATCTGCAAATTCAGAAATTACTTGTCGACAAACTCCACAAGGTGGACAATAATTTTCTAGATTACCATTAGGGCCACCTACTACTGCTATTTTTTTAAATTTTGTAACTCCTTCACTTACAGCTTTAAAAATTGCTGTTCTTTCTGCACAGTTTGTTGGAGAGTAACTAGCATTTTCAATATTACAACCAGTATAAATTTTTCCATTTTCAGCTAATATTGCAGCACCTACTTTAAAATTAGAGTAGGGAACGTAAGCATATTTTGTTGCATCGATTGCTGCTTTTACTAATTCTTCATTGATATCCTCTTTAATTTCATTGTTTTGTTTTATTAATTTGAATATAGTATCCGCAACACCTCCTTCAGAATTTGTTTTTTCTGTTACGTATTTTGCTTGTTCTTTTAATATTGTATTACCATTTTTCATAGCAACGCTGTATCCGACAATATCCAGCATTGCTTGATCATTTAGATTATCTCCAATTGCTACAGAATTTTCTAAGTTGATTCCATAGATTTTAGCTATTTCTTTTAAGGCTTCGCCTTTAGTAGCATTCTTATGCATTATTTCTATATTATTCGCCCCAGAAGATGTGACACTTATATTTGTATTTTCTGATAATAGTTTGGTAGCATTTTCTAGTTTTGATATATCATTAGATATTGCTATTATTTTGATTGGTGGATTTTCTTCTTCGTTAAGGTATAATTCTATATTCTCAACCTCAGTAATATATCCCAAATCTAGTTTTAGTTGTGCTTCTGCTCGTAAATGCTCAACATCTGGTTCATAGCCATTAGACCTGATTAAATCTATATATGCGTTTATATCAGTTTCTATACTTCTAGTATATATAGTATTTTTTGTATAAAGTTGATAACTTATATCAAAACTTTTTAATATTTCAATTGTATAGTATAAATCTTTTGGTACCATTGGAGTAATACTGATGATATTGCCACTTTTATCATAGACGATACCACCATTAAAACTAATCACATCACAACTAATATTTTCTTCATTTAATGCTGGTAAAGCTTCATAATAGGCTCTCCCTGTTGCTACTACAAATTCTATTCCTTGATTTTTAGCAAAATTAATAAGTTTTACATTTTCTTTAGGAATTTTATGGTTATGATTTAATAAAGTTCCATCCATATCACTAGCTATTAATTTAATCATAAAAAATTTAGAAATACGATAGTAAATCGTATTTATCCCCTTTCTTAAGTGTAATTTGATTATATCATATATATATAAATATTGTAAGTGAGTATTGGAAATTGCATTAGAGTTGAGTTCAATTTCTATTATTAATTGTGTATTTATGATAAGATAGAAGATAACTATACTGTTTGTAGAGAGTGATGTAATATGATAATTAAAGATATAATAAAAAATAATAATTTAGAAGAATTATTTGCTAATGTTAAAATTGGTATAGAAAAAGAAGGACAACGTGTTTTAGGAAATGGGGAAATAACTAAAACTGATCATCCAAAAATATTTGGAATAAGACACGAGCATCCTTACATTCAGACTGATTTTGCTGAATCACAGGTTGAGTTGATAACAACACCAGAAAATAATGAAAAAGATGTTTTAAGGATTTTAAATGCTATCCATGAGGTAACTTTAAAAAACTTACCAAAAGATGAATATATTTGGCCTTTAAGTGTACCCGCTATACTACCTAATGAAGAAGACATCAGAGTTGCACAATTTGAAAAACAATTTGATGTAGAGTATAGAGAATATTTAGTAAAAAAATATGGAAAGTATAAACAAATGGTATCAGGTATACATTATAATTTCCAACTAGATGATATGTTGATGGAGAAAATTTCTGAAATTACTGGAGAGGATATAGTAACTGTAAAAAACGATGTTTATCTAAAACTTGCTAGACAGTTTTTAAGATATCAATGGCTTTTAATTTATCTTTTGGGTGCTTCTCCTTTGGCAGAGGATAAATATTTTACAGATGGTATAAAACCAACTGATTTTGTAAGAAGTTTAAGAACTAGTAGATATGGTTATGTAAATGAAGACGATATTAAAGTGTCATATAGTACGTTAGAAAAATATATTAAAGACATAACAGGATATGTAGAAAATAAACAATTAATAGCTGAAAAAGAATTTTATTCTAGTGTTCGTTTCAGAGGTGCAGATACTATCAAAAAATTCCCAGATCAAGGCATTAAGTATATTGAATTTAGATTATTTGATTTAAACCCATTTGCACCATTTGGTATTTTAGAAAAAGATATTAGATTTGTACATTTATTCATAAAAACTCTAGTTTGGTTAGAAGAACTGGATAAAAATACTTCTGAATCTTTAGGGTATGAATACAGTGAGAATGTGGCTCTTTCACATCCAATGGAAAAAGTTAAGTATGAAGAAGAGGGACTGTGGCTATTAAATCAAATGAAAAACATGGTAGAAGAAGTAAGTTTACTAGATAGTGATATCGATTTAATAGATGAGAAGATTGAAGAATTAAAAAATCCCGAACTTACTATAGGTGCTAGACTTTTAAAAGAATATCAAAAAGAACATGATATGGCTAAAGTAGGAATGAAGTTAGCTAAACTGTATAAAGAGGATGCTTTAAGAGAATATTATTCATTAAGTGCATATTCAAATATGGAGCTATCTACACAAGCCGTAATTGAAGATGCAATAAAAAATGGTATTAAAGTTACTGTTATAGATGAAAATGATCAGTTTATTCGTTTAGAAAGCAATGGAAGAGTAGAATATGTAAAAAATGGAAATATGACAAGTAAAGACAGTTATATTTCTCCGCTAATTATGGAAAATAAGGTTGTTACTAAAAAAGTATTAGCTGAAAAAGGTCTTAGAGTTCCAAAAGGATATGAAGTTTCAAGTTTAGAAGAAGCTGTTCAAAAATTTAATTTTATAAAAAATAAACCGATAGTTATAAAACCGAAGAGCACAAATTTTGGCCTAGGTATAACAATTTTTAAAAATGGAACAAGTTCAGTAGAAAACTATTCTAAAGCCATCGAGTTTGCTCTTAAAGAAGATAAGGATATACTTATTGAAGAGTTTATTGAGGGGACAGAGTATAGATTTTTTGTTATTGAAGGGAAAACAGAGGCTGTATTATTAAGAGTACCTGCAAATGTTGTGGGTGACGGTAAACATACAATAAGAGAATTGGTTGAACAAAAAAATTCAGATCCGTTAAGAGGAGATGCTAAGAAAACACCGCTGAAAAAAATCGAACTTGGAGAAATTGAAAAACTTCAATTATCTGAACAAGGATTAAATTTTGATTCTATATTAGCTAAGAACGAAGTAGCATATTTAAGAGAAAATTCAAATATCAGTACAGGTGGAGATTCCGTGGATATGACAAATGAAGTTCATGAAAGCTATAAAGAACTAGCTGTCGAAATAGCAGATGCTATGATGGCCAAGGTTTGTGGTGTAGACTTGATTATTTCTAATATAAAGGAACCTGTAACTACTAATAATTATGGAGTTATCGAAGCTAATTTTAATCCTATGATGATGATGCATATTTATCCACATTCAGGTAAATCTAGAAGATTATCACTAAATGTATTAAAAATGTTATTTCCAGAAAAGAATATAAAGTAAATTATTAAAATAATAACATAATAACGTAACGTGTCAATAGACTGTTGCGTTATTATTTTTTACTATACTATCTAATAAAAAAACAATTGCAATCTTATGAAAGTATGAAAAAAATATTTTCATAAGATATTTTTAAAAATTAAATTTAACATAACGAACAGGAGAAATATAATAAAATTCGCCTTACATAAGTTAATTAAACTGTTATATATATTTATCGTGAAAAAATATATATAGCATATTAAAAATAAAAAAATAGAAATCGATTGCATTGTTTGTAAAGTAGGAAACTAAAACATTTACAAAAAAAATAATAAATGATATAATCTATTTGTATGCAAAGGTATACACGTCATAATAAATAAGAATTAAATAAAAGGAGGTACTAAGATGGTAGGAATTATCATCGCGAGTCACGGTGAATTTGCTGCAGGAATTAAACAATCAGGTTCTATGATTTTTGGTGAACAAGAAAAAGTAGAAGCAGTTGTATTTATGCCAAGTGAAGGGCCAGAAGACTTGCAAAGAAAACTTCAAGAAGCTATTGCAAAAGTAGATTCTGAAGAAATTCTTTTCCTTGTCGATCTTTGGGGTGGAAGTCCATTTAACCATGCTAACAAGTTATTTGAAGAAGCACCAGAGAAAAGAGCAATCGTAGCAGGATTAAACTTACCAATGCTTATCGAAGCATATGCTAGTAGATTCACTATGACAACAGCTCACGAGATTGCAAAAGCAATCACACCAACAGCTATTGATGGAGTTAAAGTTCGCCCTGAAGAACTACAACCAAAAGCAGAAGTAGCTGAAAGTACAACAGCTGCACCTCAAGGAGAAATTCCTGAAGGTACAGTATTAGGAAACGGGAAAATAGACTTTGTATTAGCCCGTATCGATACTCGTCTGCTACATGGACAAGTTGCTACAAACTGGACAAAAGCAACTCATCCAAACAGAATTATTGTAGTTTCAGATTCAGTATCAAAAGACGAATTACGTAAAAAACTAATTGAGCAAGCAGCTCCTCCAGGAGTACGAGCACACGTAATTCCATTAGATAAACTTGTTCAAGTTTATAACGATCCAAGATTTGGTGATACAAAAGCGTTATTATTATTTGAAACACCACAAGATGCACTTGCAGTAATTGAAAAAGGAGTAGAGATTCCAGAATTAAACATCGGATCTATGGCTCACTCAGTTGGTAAAGTTCAAATTAACAATGTATTATCATTAGATCAAGAAGATGTAGAAGTATATAAAAAACTTCGTGATTTAGGTGTTAAATTTGATGTTCGTAAAGTATCTAACGATACTCCATCAGATTTATTCAAACTTATTGAAGCTAAATCAAGTGAAGGTTTAAAATTATAATTTAATAGAAATTAGGAGGACACTATGGAATTTAGTATTCTAACAGTTATATTAGTCCTAATTGTTGCGTTATTAGCTGGTATGGAAAGTATCTTAGACCAATTCCAATTCCATCAACCAATTATTGCTTGTTCATTAATCGGTTTAGCAACAGGACATTTATCAGAAGGTATTATTTTAGGTGGAGCTCTTCAATTATTAGCACTTGGATGGGCTAATATTGGGGCAGCGGTTGCTCCAGATGCAGCGTTAGCATCAGTAGCATCTGCTATTATTTTCATTAAAGCTGGAGATTTCTCAGCTGAAGGACGTATTATCGCTATCGCAACAGCTGTTACATTAGCTACAGTTGGTCTTGTGCTTACAATGGTTGTTCGTACATTATCAGTAGTTATTGTTCACCAAGCTGACCGCGCGGCAGAACACGGTAACTTCCGTGGAGTTGAATTCTGGCACTACGTAGCACTTGCAGCTCAAGGATTACGTGTTGCTATTCCAGCAGGATTATTAATGTTCATTCCATCATCAGTAGTTCAAAAAGCTCTTGAAGCATTACCAAAATGGTTTACTGAAGGTATGGCAATCGGTGGAGGAATGGTAGTTGCAGTTGGTTTCGCAATGGTTATTAACCTAATGGCAACTAAAGAAGTATGGCCATTCTTCTTCTTAGGATTCGCATTAGCACCAATTAATGAATTAACACTTATCGCAACTGGTATTATCGGATTATGTTTAGCAATTCTCTACCTAAACCTTTCTAAAAACAAAGGTGGCGGCGGTGGTGGAAATGCCTCATCTGGGGATCCACTAGGCGATATCTTAAACGATTATTAATAAGGAGGAACTACAAATGTCAGAGAAAAAAATTACATTAAGTAAAAAAGATCGTCGTAGCGTTATGTTACGTTCTCAGTTCCTTCAAGGTTCATGGAACTATGAACGTATGCAAAATGGTGGTTGGGCATTTGCTTTAATCCCAGCTCTTAAAAAATTATATCCAAACAAAGAAGATGCTACTAAAGCATTAAAACGTCACTTAGAGTTCTTTAACACTCACCCATATATTGCAGCACCTATTCTTGGGGTTACACTTGCTTTAGAAGAAGATAAAGCAAATGGAGCTGATATCGATGATGCAGCAATCCAAGGGGTTAAAGTTGGTATGATGGGACCATTAGCAGGTATTGGGGATCCAGTATTCTGGTTTACAGTTCGTCCTATCCTTGGAGCTATCGCAGCTTCATTAGCAACTGGTGGTTCAATTATTGCACCATTATTCTTCTTTATCGCATGGAACTTAATTCGTATTGGATTCTTATGGTATACACAAGAATTTGGGTATAAAAAAGGTTCAGAAATTACAAGTGACCTTTCAGGTGGTATTTTACAAACAATTACAAAAGGAGCTTCAATCCTTGGTATGTTCGTAATGGGTATCTTAGTTCAACGTTGGACTAACATCAGCTTCCCATTAGTTGTTTCTAAAGTACAATTAGATGAAAAAGCATATATTCACTTCCCAGAAAAAGGTACACACGTTACTGGTGAAGTATTACAAGATATTGTTACAAAAGCAACAAGTGGAAAATTCTCATTAACACCAGAAAAAGTTACAACATTACAAGATAACTTAAATCAACTTATTCCTGGATTTGCGGCGTTATTATTAACATTCGTATGTATGTGGTTATTAAAACGTAAAGTAAGCCCAGTAGTAATAATCTTCGGATTATTTGCTTTAGGTGTAATTGCTCACGTAGCTGGTGTAATGTAATAAAGTTTAGGAAGTTGAGTCAAAAGGTCTCAACTTCCTTTTTTGAAATTAATTATGAGAAATCTATAGGAGGTGTGAGTAATGGTAATGTCTATGAATAGAAAGGTTATATACACAAGCAAAGCTAATTGTCTTACAGGTTCAATAGGAAATAAGCATGGAGATATAATGGTAGGTGACAAAGCCTTTGAATTTTATAATCATAGAAATACAGAGGATTATATTCAAATACCGTGGACAGAAATAGATAAAGTTAGAGCTCAAATGTTCTTTAGAGATAAATATATCAGAGGTTTTTTTATAGATACTAAAAGTGCAGGGAGTTTTAACTTTATTGTAAAAAATTCTGGAAAATGTTTAAAAGAAATGAGAGAATTCATTGGAAATGATAAGATAGTTAGAAATAAACCTATTTTATCATTAAAAAATCTATTTAAGAAGAAAGATTAATACTTTGATATTAATCTTTCTTTTATTTTGAAAATAATTATATGAAAACGTATTGTAAAATTAATTTTTTTCTTGCATTTTCATATGTTTTATATTAAACTATAATTGAAAATAAAAATCAGTATTATAACAGGAAGACGTTGTATTACTAAATTATAAAAAAAGAGGTATATAAATGGAATTATCTGCAAATTCACCTACGCGAAAGCAAGGAATTCTCATGTTTGCTATCCTAATTGCTGCATATGTAGTGTTTGCTACTAACTGGGTAGCAGGATCAAACTTATCAAAACAAATCACAGATCATTATTTTAATGGAGAAAAGGTTTCTCCCATAATTTCAGAAGTAGTTAATTATACAATTACTATAGCAAGAATTATCGCTAATCTACTTGCTGCATTTATATTAATTAAGTTACATCCAAAGAAAGCTGCAATATTAGCATTATTTTGTCTATGTTTTTCTTTCTTTGCAATTTTCACGCATAACTATTGGTTATATACATTTTCTAGAATGATTATGGCATTCGGTGGATCAATGATAATTGTATTTATAAACTCGTTCGTAGCTAAGTTTATACCGAATGATAAGAAAATAATGACAAGTGCAATAATAACAGCAGCGTATAATGTTGGAGCGGCATTAGTTGCAATCTTATTCCTATTATTTAAAGAACACTTTGTAGATGATTGGCGTTATACTATGATAGGATTTAGTATTTTTAGTATAATTCTCTTTATCTGTTGGTTAATGTTTTCTCATGATTTTGAACCAACAATTACGTGGAAACATCCAAACTACTTTGTTTATAAATTGTTAATTGAATCAAAAGAAACATTACACGAAGAAGAGGCTAAAAAATATACTTATGCGGATGGATTTAAAGATAAATTTATCTATGTATTTTCATTAGGTTTTGGTGGATTTTTATTCCTTTATGTTATGCCGTTAGTTTCGCTTCCTAGAGTTGTAGCAGAACATGCTCATAATTCAAGTTTTAAACCAGAATTTATGATATTAACTGTAACACTTGGTGGAATAATTGGAACTTTATTTAGCTTAATGGTTACTAGAAAATTAAACTTTAGAAGAAAACCATTTTTAATTGCTCATGGAGTATTGATGATTGGATGTATGGCATTAGGATTATTCTTTGTATCTAGTAATGTAGTACTAGCATATGCTATGTTTAGCTTATCAGGATTTTTCATGTATTCACAATACCCAGTATATCTAAATTTACCTTATGAATTACCGAATATGAATTCTCAAAGATTAACGATAATGTTTGGAATATTTTGGGCTTTTGGATATGCAATTTATACATTATTTAACTTTACTTGGAGTTTAGTTTTAAATCACTTTGGGTATTCTTCGTCAATAATATTCTATTTATTAGGAAGTTTAATTTATATCATTTTTGTATTTACATTCCCTGAAACAAGACCGAAGAAATAACAAAAGAATCTTTAGAGGTATTTTTATCTCTAAAGATTTTTTTGATATATGATGAAAAAATAGGATATTTTGAAGATAAAATTAAAGTACCAATATTATTTTGATTTTAACAAAAAATTATATAATATATTTAATGCAAATTAGTAGGATGCATATGAAAATTGTGATATATTATCTATAAAAACGATTTAAAGGAGAAAAAATATGAGTAAAATAAAAAAGACAGCATTAATTGGAGTTGTAGGAGCATCAGCATTGACAGCGGGATACTATACTTTTCTTAAACCAAGTATACAAACTACACCGACAAATCAAAAAACACAGAATACTAACCAAGTGGAAAATAAAGAAACAAAAAATACAACTAATAATTCAACTTCCTCAACTAAAGAAGGTGTAACATATAAAGATGGTACGTATACAGGGGCTGTCACAAAAACAAACGTAGGGAATTTCCAAGTAAGTGTAGCCGTTCAAGGTGGGAAAATAGCCAATGTTAATGTACTTCTTCAGCCAGATGAAGAATTTTCACAAAACATTAATAAGACGGCACTTCCTAAATATGTTGAAGAAGTAATAGAAGCTCAAAGTAGTGATATTGCACTGGTTTCTGGAGCATCTGAAACATTCAAAGGATTTAAAGGTTCTTTACAAAATGCATTAAATAAGGCAAAGTAGTATGGTTAAGTATAAAACTTATGTATTAAAAAGAATGAACATGCCTTTCACAATTGTCTTTGTAAGGGATAATTTTGATGAAATTTTGATAGAAGCGTTGAATCAGGTCGTAAATGAGATTGATAAATATTTGAAAAATGTGGAAGAGAAATTTTCTCCATTTCTTCCAGATAGTTTAGTTAGTAAACATACTGGTATAGGTGAAGTTTTACAAGAAGATTTTTTTGATTTAGAGTATCAAGAAGTTTACAGCAGGTCTATAATAGCTAAAAAAGAGACTCAAGGTCTGTTTAATCCATTTTTTGGCGGAAAATATAATCCAACAGGATTTGTGAAGGGCTGGGCAATAGAGAATGCTTTTATGAAATATATAAAACCTCTTATAGATAATAATATTATAGAAGCAGGAGCAATTAACGGAGCAGGAGACATTCAGGTTGGTACAAAATCTAATAGTAACTTTTCTTGGAAAATAGGGATAGAAAATCCTGAAGTCAAGGAGAAAATAATTGCTAAGTATAGTATAAAAAATGGAGCGGTGGCAACTTCGGGGCTTAGTAAAAAAGGTGAACATATCAAAAGTGATAATGAGATAAATCATGTTCAAATCACTGTAGTTGGAAGATATCTATCAGATGTTGATGTATTAGCAACTGCAGGAGTAGTTGCTAATGAGAGAATTTGGAGTGAAATAGTAGAAAATAAATTGTTAACAGGTATCTTGTTAACAAAAGAGGGAAAAAAAAGAGTTTTTGAGGGAGGGAAAATAACGGATGTTGAGAGAACATAGATTTATATTTAATATGATTTGGTTAATAGTATTGTTAACAATACCGTTACCATTAATAGTGACATTAGGAAATGGTTTGCCAGAGGTTTTTGGGAGTAGAGTACTAGCAGTTAATTTAGGAGTATTTGCCTATTCATGGATGCTATCAGCAATTTTCCTATCTTCACAGCCGAAATGGTTAGATAGAATAATAGGATTACCGGATATGTATATAATTCATGGAGTAACCGCAATTTTTGCTGTAATTTTTATGTACTTACATGATCAACTTTTAAAATCATCAGGACTTATAAAATTAACAGGGGAATGGTCAATGAATATATTTATAGGAATCATTGCATACTCACTTGTTTTTATGGCTGGTTGGTTAACTTCAAGAATAAGTATCTTAATGAAGATTAAAAAAATGTTAGAAAAAATCTTTAAACATGAGTTATCTATGTGGATACATAGACTTAATTTAGTAGCTGCACTATTAGCTTTCCTTCATGTTCTTCTGATTCCATATATAAGAAGTATAGTTCCATTTACTATTTTAGTAATCTTATACACTGTAATTGCATTCGGTGCTTATGGACACTATGCATATAATAAGTATATAAATGTACAAGTAGGACTTTTAAAAAATGCTAGAAAAGTAGATTCAAATATTACAGAGTTAACAATTACTACCAGTAAATCTGTTTTTAAAAAAATAGAAGCGGGTGATTTTGCATTTATCTCTTTCCCTAATGTAAGAGGGATGAAGGAGCCACATCCATTTTCTATATTGAATATCCCAGAACGAGATGGCTATGTTCAGATGTCAATTGAAGGTGTAGGGGATTTCACAAAAAATCTTCCTAATTTAGAGATAGGAGAAAAAGTTAATTTAACTAGAGGATATGGTGTATTAAGTTCAATGATTGAAAAGTCAGGTAAGAATGAAAAATTTGTTCTTATTGGTGGAGGAATTGGTGTTGTTCCTTTACTTGGATTAGCAGATAAATTTGATAATAAAAATATAACATTCTTATATACTGTGAAAAAGGATAAAAAACTTTTATATCAAGAAAAATTTGCGTTATGGAATGAAAGAAGTAATTTTAAATCATATTCTCAAAATGGAAGATTCACAACAGAGCAATTAGATAAATATTTACCGGTTGGTGAAGAGTATAATTATATAATTGCTGGTCCAATGGCGATGAATATAGCGTATGAAAAAATGCTAAAGGAAAAAGGTATAAAGAAAAATAGAATATTCTATGAAGGTTTTAACTTCTAGAAGTTTTAAAAAATTGGGTTAATCCAAAAGTCCTAAATTTCAAAAAGTATATATTATAACTCATAGGAGCAGTGGTTTATTGATATCTAAATTTACTTTATAAAAGCTTTTTAGATATCCAATAACCTGTGTGGGGGTGACTCGAAAAAATCTTGTTTCTTAAGAAATAGAGACTTTGTTGAGTCACTCCCTCTTTTTTATTAGAGTTAAAGGAAGTTTTAAATATTAAAATTATTGTATTAGATAAATTATAATGATACAATGTACTATGATATAAAAAGAAAAGTAGTTAGGAGAGGAGGATATTTTGAAGAAAATAGCAGTTATTTTGATACGAAAAAGTTCAAAGGGATTATTAGATAAGAATATAAAGTTATTCTGTGGAAAGCCATTATGTTTCTATACAATTGATGTAGCTATTGATAGTAAGAAATTTGATGAAATATGGGTATCTTCTGATTCAGAAGAATATCTTAATTTATGTGCATATGAATATGGAAAAAAATGCAAATACATAAAACGTACAGACGAAGTTTCTCTTGACTCTTCTACAACTTTTGAAACCTTAGAATTTTTATTTAAAGAAATTAAAGAAGATTTTATTTTTATAAATTTACAAGTAACTTCTCCACTTAGAAAAGTAGAACACATACATACAGCATTTAATTTATTTAAAGATTGTGATCACCTTGTGTCATTTACTAAACCTAGAGTAAGTAAAAGCTTGTTTATGGATGAACAAAGGGGGTATTTAGTTCCTTCTTGTCATGGTGGAAATTATAGGAGACAAGATGAACCAGACTATATATATCCTAATGGTTCTATATGGATGTCGACAAAAAATAATTATTTAAAGGATAAAACTTTTTATACAAATAAAACAAAAGTCTATGAGATGGATAAAATATATAGTTATGATATTGATGATAAATTAGATTTTGAAATTTGTGAAAGTTTGTATAAAAACTATATAGAATAATAAAAAGAATCGTGAAGTTGTTCACGATTCTTTTTATATATTACCGTCTTGTTTGATTTGTACGAGCAGAATTATTTGCAGTTGTTCTACCTGCTGTTTGTCTTTGATTTTGAGCAGGAACAGCACCGTTTGCTCTATTAGTAGAATTTGTTAAAGAGTTGAATACTGTTGTAAGAGCAGAACGGTTATCACGTTGCTTTTGAGCGATAGCAGCTTGGTAAACAGCATCTCTATCTGTACCAGCGTACATATAGTCAGTCTCTGTATTCCTTTCTTTAGCATATTCTACGCCATTTTTTGTTTCGATTCCTGCAGGTTTTTCAAATGCAGCAGGTACTTGTTTATCTGAAACTTTTTTCATTACATCTGCCATAATTACCTGTGTAGTTTTTGCTTGTTCTGAAGATAATGCTTTTGCAGCAGAGTCTACCATATCAGCTCCTTGCCAAACGGCAACTGTGTAGTCAGTTGTGTAACCAATCATCCAACTGTCTTTAGTAGAGTTTACAACATCTATACCATAATTATAGTAAGCAGAATCATCGAATGTACTTGAACCAGACTTACCAGCCATATCGAAGTTAGCTACTTTACCGTTTGGAGAAGTACCATTACTAGAAAGTACACCTTTTAATACATTTGTTATTAAATATGCTGTCTCTTCTGACATTGCTTTAACAGGTTCATCTTTAATATTTGGTAATTCTTTACCATTTGCATTAAATACTTTAACTATTGTTGAAGGCTTATTGTAATATCCTTTATTACCGAAAGATGCGAATGCACCTGCCATTTGAAGAGTAGAAACTCCATCGACGTTACCTCCAATAGCCGTTGTCGGTTCATCTTTTGTTACCGGTATACCTAGTTTTTCAGCGAAATGTTTAGATCTTTCGTATCCAACTGTTTCGAATGCGCGAACCGCTGGAATATTATAAGACCAAGATAATGCAGTACTCATAGTAACCGTACCGTGGTAAAGTCTGTCCCAGTTTTGGATATAGAAATTAGTTCCAGCAATTTGATAAGGTGAATCTGAGAATGTAGTTTGAGAATCCCAGCCATAATATTCTATACCAGGAGCATAATCAATTAATGGTTTAATCGATGACCCTGGTTGAACACGGGCATCAACTGCAAAGTTATAACCACCAGCCTTATAATTTTTTCCACCACCAATAGCTTCGATTAGACCAGTTTTTGTATCAAGAACTGATATAGCAGCTTGAGATGCATGGGGTACCATTGGTGAGCTTTGGTTATCTAACATATCTTGAACATATGTTTGTAATTCTGGATTTAAGTTAGTGTATATTTTTAATCCCATTGAAAGAGGATCTTTAATATTTTCAAAGTTTTGATTTTCTTTTAATTCTTTTACGATCTGGTCTATATATGCAGCATATTTAGAATTATAAGTGTGTTGATTTGCACGTTCTTCTTTTGTTTTTTCAACTATTCCATCCATAATAGGGGTATTGATTGCATTATTGTATTCAGCTTCTGTGATTTTATCATTGTTTAGAAGTGCATATAGTACAGTGTTTCGACGCTCTTTAGCTTGTTCTGGATAATCGTATGGATTATACAGGATTGGTTGCTGAGGCATACCAGTTAGAAGCGCAATTTGAGGTAATGTTAATTGATTTAACTCTTTATTGTAAAAGTACTTAGCTGCTGTTTTAATACCATATTGCCCATCAGAATAGTAAATTTTATTCATGTACATTTCCAATATATCATCTTTAGAGTACCTGTTTTCTAATTTAAGAGACAGATAAGCTTCTTGAATTTTTCTTTGTAATGATTTATCAGATGTCAGTAGTGAATTTTTTACTACCTGTTGTGTAATTGTACTAGCACCTTGTTGTGCCGAATTGGAACGGATATTTACAAGCGCTGCTTTGATAAGACGAATAGGATCAATACCTATATGAGATTGGAATCTTGAGTCTTCTGTCGATAGTACAGCGTCTGTAATATTTTTTGGAATATCATTTATAGATACATATTCCCTTTTTTCAGCTCCAACTGTAGCTATTAGATTAAGATTTTTATCATAAATTTCTGATGATAATGGATCTTGTAAATTAGCCTGAGTTATATCTGGAACATCTCTTAATTCTTTAGCAAAGAGTATTAAAATAGCAAAGAATAATACTAAGCATATTGAAAAAAAGATGGAACTAATATATTTGAATAAAGTTTTCATCTGTTGTTAAAACTCACTTTCATTATTTTTTATAATAGTTATATAATCTAATCTTATTTTGTAGTTAAATGATAATTCAAATGCAGTTTCTTCGAATTCACTTAGTTTAATTGATTTTCTTCCACCATTTTGTGCACGATTATAGAAAAATATGAATTTTTTAAATGGAAGTATGAATGTTTTATCGATTTTTTTAAATCTAACAATAATAAAAGTAATTCCACCATGATTTAAAATTTTTTGCATATGTTCTATTTGATGTTCGTGAATATTATTTAAAGAAAATGAAGTGGCCGAATTAGTCTCCTTAGCCTCAAAATCAATATATTTTCCATTCCAAAGGCCGTTGTAATCTGTTGTAGAAGGGGTTTTATAGAAAGCTTTGGTAATCATAGCACTCGATCTGTTAGGATAATTCACTTCTACTATTTGAATTGGAATAGGTTTTTTATGAATAACTGCAATGTCATTATTTAAGTAATATTTATTCGCAAAATTAATATCTTCTTCAAGTTCCATTCCTCGATTAGAATACTTGGTTTTTTGAATAAAATTACTTTTCTTATTAGGATAATTAAACATATATCCCTCCATAAATAATTATCCTATCTATTATACTATATTCTGAAGAAAATTTGAATTATAAACAGCTGAAAATTGTCATATTTTTAGAATTTATTAATTACTAAAGTAATATTCATTTTATGAATAAAGATGAAGCATTGCAGTTACTTTATAATTATAGGGTGTTGGTGTCTTGAAACGTGCTTATTAAGCATCAGAAAACTGTCCATGAATATATATGGAAATGCCAAAAACTGGGTAGACTTTTTATTGATATGAGAATAATCGAGTATAATAGCTCAACGTACGATGTGAATTTTAACTAATTGCTTTCCTTAGATAATTAGTTAAGAGTATAAGGTTTTAAAGAACAATAGTTTAGTTTTATATTTATACGAATTATTATTCTTAATAATTCGTATTATAAAAAAATAATATTTTTTAAAAAATCATTAAATTTTATGGTATAATAATATAGAAAATTTTAAATATGAGAGGTGGTATTGTTGTGAGACAATCAAAAACATTTATTCCAACAACAAGAGAAGTACCGTCCTCTGCAGAAGCAATTAGTCATAAGTTGCTTATTAAAGCGGGGATGGTGAAGCAGGTATCTGCAGGAGTTTATACTTACCTTCCTTTGGCTACTCGTGTAATTCAAAAAATTGAAAAAGTAATTAGAGAAGAACATAGTAAAATTGGAGCTGCAGAACTTTTAATGCCTATTTTACAATCAGATGAATATTGGAAAAAATCTGGTCGTTGGGACAAAATGGGAGAAGAACTTATTCGTGTAACAGATAGAAAAAAAGCAGGATATGCCCTAAGTCCAACAGCAGAGGAAATCATCAGTCAAACGGTTAATAACATGGTAACTTCTTATAAACAATTACCTATGAACTTATATCAAATCCAAACTAAATTCCGTGATGAAATTCGTCCACGTTTAGGATTATTACGTTGTAAAGAGTTCATAATGAAAGATGCATACTCATTCCATGATTCACCAGAATCATTAAGAGAAACATATAAAGATTATTATCAAGCATATAGTAATATCTTTGATAGATTTGAACTTAAGTATCGTGCAGTACAAGCTGATTCTGGTAATATTGGTGGAAGCTATACTCACGAATTCCAAGCATTAGCTGAAGTAGGGGAGGATACAATTGTTTATACTGAAGAGAGTGACTACTCAGCAAACATCGAAACTGCAGCGGTAGTTGAACAAAACTATACTATGCCTACAGGTTTCGAGAAAAAAGAACGTAGTTTATTAGAAACTCCAAATCAACAAACTATTGATGATATTGCTGCATTTTGTGGTGTAGAAGTTAACCGTGCGATGAAAGCATTAGCTTTAAAAGCTGATGGAGAATTCTATCTAGTTCTTATGCGTGGGAATGATCAACTTAATGATATTAAATTCATGAAAGCTACTGGAACTTCTGAAGTTGAAATGGCAACAGAACAAGAAATTGAGGAAATAATGGGTGGAGTACCAGGTTATATGGGACCATTTGGAATCAAAAACTGTAAAGTAATCGGTGATAATGCTATTAAATATATGTATAACCACAGTTGTGGAGCCAACAAAAAAGGATTCCACTACATAAATGTAAATCCGGGCGATTATGAAATCGATGCTCACTATGACCTTCGAATGATTGAAGAAGGTGATTTAGCAGAAGACTTATCAGGACCAGTTAAATTTGCTAAAGGTATCGAGGTTGGACAAGTATTCGAACTTGGTAAAGGATATTCAGAAGCTATGGATGTTACGTACTTAGATGCTAATGGTCGTGCAAATCACTTCTACATGGGTTGTTATGGTATTGGGGTAACTCGTTGTATCTCAGCGATTATCGAACAACATAATGATGAAAAAGGTATTATTTGGCCTAAAGAAGTGGCACCATACCAAGTGCACCTAGTATGTGTTGACGTTAAGAAAGAAGATCAAGTTAAACTTAGCGATGAATTATATGCTCAATTAACAGCAGCAGGATATGAAGTTCTTTACGATGATAGAGCAGAACGTGCTGGTGTTAAATTTAACGATGCTGACCTTATCGGTATTCCATTACAAGTAGTTGTAGGTAAAAAAGCTGGTGAAGGAATCGTAGAAGTAAAAGAAAGACAAACTTTAGAAAAAGTTGATACTCAAGTAGCTGATGTATTAGCTAAAGTAGAAGCATTTTATAAATAATAATTATAATTTGAATTAAAGAATGCCAATTAAAAATAAATAGTTGTTAAGAAAATAACCATTTGTTTTTAGTTGGTATTTTTAGTATAATTTAGTTATGTGTAATATATTTTTTATTACTAAAAAATATATAGAAAATCTGTGTATAAAGTTAATTCATTTTATCTTTAATAGAATTAAGATGAATGAATTTTTTATGTTTATATGGAAGTTATAAGAATTGTTGTGATAATTAATTTTTGTTCTCTAGTAATAAGTCGGAGAGAAACATAAAAATTAATAAAAACCTAGTCAGTTATACAAAAAAGTAGGAGGAATCATGAGTAATAAACATTTTTCTTTATTAGTTAAAACATTAGAATTAGAAGAACAGTTATCCAATTCAAAATTTGAAAATTATTCTTTAGATAATATAGAAAAAGATAATAAGAATAAGATTTGGACGTTTAATTTTAGTGGAGAAAGTTTACCTTCAGTAGAAGAACTAACATTACTTATTCAGAAATTACGAGAGAATTTCTTAGGTGATTATATTGTTAATTATCGTTTGAAGGTAAGTGCTGAAGTCACGGATGAGCAAATAAAAGAATTTTGGAAATATATAATATTAGAAAACTTCTCAGAGATTTCTCAAGTTCTAATGGAGAGTATTTTATTTAGCGAAGTCGAAGTTAACAATAGTGTTTTGACTATGAAAATAATGGCTCCATCAATCTGGAATAACTTTATTAATGAACGAAAACAGCAAATAATAAGTAGTTATAGAAATTTAGGTATTGTAATTAAAGACATTATTCCTAATTTTTCTAAAACTGATGTTGAAGCGGTACTAGAGAGTCAAGAAGAAAAAATTTCCCAGGAAATCGTTAAGTTAGAAGAAATAGAGAAAAAAGAAGCTGAACGAAAACCAAAAGAATCTGAAAGGAAATTTGTTGCCTTTGGAGGCGGCGGTGGAACTCGATATGGACAAGAAATTCGAGACGAGGACATCGTAGAAATCAAGGATGTTGTTGGTTATGCTGGGGATGTAACTATAATGGCTCAAGTGTTTGGGACTGAAGAGATTGTTCACAGAAATGGTTCTAGTCAGTATCGTTTGAAACTTACGGATTATAGTGATTCTATAATACTAAGATTATTCGGTAATAATCCTAATTCAAAATTCCAAAATAAACGTAAGAATGAACTAATTGATTTAGTAAAAGGGATTAAGAAAGGGCAATGGCTTAAAATTCATGGAGCTGTAAGTAATGATCCATATTTAAGAGATACAATCATTGAACCTAAGTCTATTGAGGTTGCTCATAAAGAAGAGAAGAAAGATAATTATAGTGGAAGAAAGAGAATAGAGCTAAATACTCATACGAAGATGAGTCAGCTTGAAGGTATTTCTTCAGCAAAAGAATATTTAGCCCGAGCTATAGATTGGGGACATGAAGCCATAGCTTTTACAGATACGTATGGTGTTCAAGCATATCCTGAAATTTGTTTAAGTTCAAAAGGTAAAGATATTAAACCAATCTATGGATTAAATGCATTTATCATGGATGATAGTATTACTGCTACGACAAATCCTAAAGAACTTAAATTAAAAGATGCTACGTATGTCGTATTCGACGTTGAGACTACTGGTCTTTCAGCAGAACGTGATAGATTAATCGAGATTGCTGCGGTTAAGGTGAAAAATGGAGCTGAAATAGATAGTTTTGAAAGTTATATTAATCCGCAAAGGCCTATTTCAGAACTTATTACAAGATTAACTAGTATTACTAATGATGATGTTAAAGATGCTCCATTTGAAAAAGAAGTAATGACTAATTTTTATAATTGGTTAGATAAAGATGACATATTAGTAGCCCACAATGCAAAGTTTGACCTTGGATTTTTAGATACTTGTTTTGAACGACTAGGGTTAGAGAATAAAAACAATGCTAGTATAGATACATTATTCGTCTCTCGTGCTGAAAATAAAGAAGCGAAAAGACATGGTCTTAGTAATCTAGCTAAACTATACAAAGTTCGTTTAGTTCAACACCACAGAGCTATTTATGATACAAAGGCTACGGCAGAAATTTTTGTAAAAATGCTAGACCAATTATACGAGTTAGGTATTGAATATCATAACGAAATTGATGAAAAGATTGACTTAGAGCTTGCGCATAAACGTTCAAGAACATTTCCTTGTTCGATTTTAGTTAAGAATGCTAAGGGACTTAAAGATTTATTCAGATTAGTTTCATATAGTTGTACTAAGTATTTAAATTCTGCTAAACCTACGATACCACGTAGTTTATTAGAACAATATCGTGGAGATTTATTAATAGGTAGTGGTAATGGTGATAACGAAGTATTTGAAGAATTGCTAAATTCAAAAGAAGCTAAGGTAGAGGATATAATTGATTTTTATGATTATATTGAGATTCAACCAAAGCATCATTATGCTAATTTTATAAGAAATGAAAGAATAGCCGATAATGCTGAATTAGAAGAAATTCTGAAAAAATTAATTCAATTAGCTAAGAAAAAAGAGAAAATTGTTGTCGCTACAGGGGACTGTTATTATTTAGATGAATATCAACATGTTTACAGACAAATACTAAGATTGACTGTGAAAAGCAATCCTGGTGCCCGTGATTTAAAACCGATGGCGACACTTTTAACAACCGAAGAAATGCTAAGAGAATTTTCTTATCTTGATGAACAATTAAGAGAAGAATTAGTTATTGATAATACGCATAAAATTAATGATATGATTGAGTTAGTTGTACCGTTAAAAGATAAGCTGTATACTCCAAATATTGAAGGGGCAGCTGATGAGGTTCGTAATCTAAGTTATGATATGGCTCATAAGATTTATGGTGAAGAGTTACCGGAAATAGTAGAAAAAAGATTAGAAAAAGAGCTTGCATCTATTATCGGTAATGGATTTAGTGTAGTATACTTAATTTCACATAAACTTGTGAAAAAATCACTAGATGATGGATATCTAGTAGGTTCAAGGGGATCAGTTGGTTCATCATTAGTTGCTACAATGATGGAGATTACAGAGGTTAATCCACTAGCTCCACATTACGTTTGTCCGAAATGTAAACATAGTGAATTCTTCTTGAACGCTGAATATGCATCGGGGTTTGACCTTCCGAATAAAAACTGTCCACATTGTGATGTGAAAATGACAAAAGATGGACAGGATATTCCTTTCGAAACATTCTTAGGATTTAACGGAGATAAAGTACCCGATATAGATTTAAACTTCTCTGGTGAATATCAAGCAACAGCTCACAACTTCACGAAAGAAATTTTTGGTGAAGATTACGTATATCGTGCTGGAACTATTTCGACTGTAGCAGAGAAGACGGCTTATTCATTTACTAGAGATTATTATGAGAAGAATGAAATAGAGAAAAGAAGTATAGATATTGAACGTATTGCAGCGGGATGTGAAGGCTCTAAGAGAACTACTGGTCAACACCCGGGAGGAATACTAGTAGTCCCTAATGATATGGATATTTTTGACTTTACTCCATATCAATTCCCAGCTGATGATGAAACGAGTCCATGGCGAACAACTCACTTCGATTTCCACTCTATCCATGATAATATTTTAAAATTTGATATACTTGGACACGATGACCCGACTATGATTAGAAAGTTGCAAGACTTATCAGGTATTGATCCTAAAACAATAGATGTATCAGATCCTGAAGTAATGGGCATTTTCTCAACAGTTGAAGCACTAGGTGTTACTAGAGATCAAGTAGATTCAGCGAGTGGGACGTTTGGTATTCCTGAGTTTGGAACAAACTTTGTTATTCAAATGCTAGATGATACAAAACCAACTACATACTCAGAATTAGTTCAGATATCTGGATTGTCCCACGGGACGGATGTTTGGTTAGGTAATGCGCAAGAATTAATCAAAAATGGTACTTGTGAACTTAAAGATGTAATTGGTTGTCGTGATGACATTATGGTATATTTAATTCATGCTGGATTAGAAGAAGGTTTATCTTTCAAAATAATGGAAAGTGTAAGGAAAGGTAAAGGATTAACGGAAGACTTTGAAAAAGAGATGATAGATAATAATGTGCCAGAATGGTATATTGATTCATGTAAAAAAATCAAGTATATGTTCCCTAAAGCCCATGCATGTGCATATGTACTTATGGCGCTTCGAATTGCTTGGTTTAAAGTGCATCAACCATTAACATACTACTGTGCTTACTATTCTGTCAGAGCTAGTGATTTTGACATTATTACAGTTGTTAAGGGTGCAGAAACACTAAAAGCAAAAATAAAAGAAATCAAAACTACAGATAAAAATGAATTATCGAATAAAGATAAAGATGCTCTTGTAAGTTATGAAATTGCAAATGAGATGATAGAGAGAGGATTTACATTCTCGAAAGTTGATTTGGAAAAATCAGCAAGTCATGATTACATAATTGAAGGAAATACGTTAATCCCACCGTTTTCGATTGTTCCAGGACTTGGAGATAACGTAGCGAATAAAATTGTTCAAGCGAGAGAAGAAAAAGCTTTTTTATCAATTGAAGACTTCTCAAAACGAGGAAGTGTTTCATCTACGGTAGTAGAATACTTAAGGGAAATGGGAACATTAAAAGGTCTTCCTGAAAAAGCGCAATTATCATTCTTTGATGAATTGTAATTGAGAGAATTATTCAATTAAAATAGTATAAAGTTAAAGATTATTCTGCAAGATAAATATAAAATTTCTAAAAATAATTTATTTTCATTCTTGCAGAATATTTTTAATATTTCGTATTAAAATGCTAGTTAATTTCAACATTACCAAAATTTAAAAATAATATTAAATATTTGTTTAAATCTAGTTTTATTTTTTAAGTATAGAATATACTTTCTTAATGAAATAAATTTTAAAAATATTTATT